>NZ_JBSGVQ010000022.1:0-114881 GCF_053608525.1 Nocardia sp. NPDC055029 | reverse complement strand
GGCACAGTGTGTGCCGACCGGCGCCCGGCTCATTCTCGGCTAATGGTCGCGTCACCTACTTGCTGCGCAATCGACCTGCGAGAACACGTTCAGCACGCACCGCCCTTGGTCGGGCGATACGATCCGGGCGAACGTGATCGGCAAGGGGTGGATTGTGCAGGACAACGGACTGTCGCGGCGTCGCCTTTTCGGCGTCTGCACTGCATTCGCAGCCAGCGTGATCACCGGATGTGCTGCCGCACAAGGTGATTCGACTCCCGCGCAGCCAGGTCGAGCAGTGGTCGCACCGCTCACCGCCCTGCCGATCTCCACCGCGATCACTCCGCCCGCGATCGCGCCTCCCACGGTCTGCCCTGCCGTGGTCGCCGCCAGGCACGCGGGCGCGCGACCACACGCGTGGGGCGTCGCGCTACCGGGCATCACCAGCGGTTTCCCCGCAGCGGGCAAGCAGTTCGCGCTCACTTTCGACGCGTGCGGCGGACCCGGCAACAGCCAACTCGACCAGGCGCTGATCGACCTGCTGATCGCCGAACAGGTCCCGGCGACCCTGTTCCTCAACAAGCGCTGGATCGACGCCGACCCCACCCGCGTCCAGCACCTCGCCGCGAACCCGCTGTTCGAGATCGCCTCCCATGGTGTCGCCCACAAACCACTCTCGGTCACCGGCCGCGCCGCCTACAACATCGCGGGAACCGTCTCGTCGGCGGAGGCGGTGCACGAGGTGTGGGCCAACCACGAACGGATCACCGAGCTCACCGGCAGACCACCACGCTTCTTCCGCGCAGGCACCGCCCACTACGACGACGTCGCGGTCGCCATCGTCAACGAACTCGGCGAGACACCCCTCGGCTTCACCGTCAACGCCGACTTCGGCGCCACAGCGTCAGCGGCCCAGGTCCAGCGCGCGATGAGCACGGCCGCCCCGGGCGGCATCGCCCTCGCGCACATGCACCGCCCGAAATCCGGCACGGCGGCGGGCATGGCCGCGGCGATCCCCGCGCTCCGCTCGGCGGGCTACACCTTCGTCCACCTGTAGTCGCAGTCCTCACCGGAATTCGCGTGGCAACGCCGTAGCTCACCTTCGGCAACACAGGCTGTCGAGCTCCGGGAAACCTGGGTGAGCGGTAGCTCGTTCCGGCGGCTCAGGTCAGGGCGGAGAAGTCGATGGCGACGGAGCTGCCCCGGTCGACGGTGAAGAACGCGGCATCGAGGCGAGCGCCGAGTTCGATCTGGCCGACCGCGGCGAGCGGGACCGGCTGGATCAGCCGCACTCGCCATGGTGTCGGCTCGTCCCAGGCGCGCAGTTCGAGGTCGAGGCGCAGCACCGGGTCGTCGCGGCCGGTGTAGTCGGCGGCGATCGGCGCGACGGCGAGCACGGTGGCCTCCGCCCTGCGCCCGTTGGCCAGGATTTTGGCGGCCGCGCTCCGGCCGGACTGCGGGACCTCGGGCACGAACAGCACCACGCGTTCCCGGTCGCCCGGGTCGACCCGGCATCCGACGGTATCGCCGGGCTGCATCCATTCCAGGTCCTGGCTACGCACCCGCTGCCGCACCCGCGCGTCGTAGGCCAGCTCGCCGGGCACCTGCACCCGCACGGAGAACCGGTAACCGCACTCCCCGCGCCGTGACCGCACCGACAGCACCGTCGCGGTGGCGGGTAACCCCCTGATCAGCAACTCCCGCCGCGAACTCTCGGCCAGTAACGCCGGCCGCCTCCCGAACACCCAGGCACACCGGTCGAGCAGGGTCCGACCAGGGTCGACCACCACGAGGCTCATAGCAGAAGAGTAATGCGAACTGCCTACTCACAAGGGCAAATTCCCCGCACTCCCAGCCATGCCGGAGGAGGACAACTACGCCGTGCGTTCACTGATCGCGGTTTCGGTCAGGATTCGCACCGATCGCGTCGATAGTGTGCGGTCGGCGCAGTGGAACCAGCCCCACCCCGCGTGTCCCGCCTCACAGCACCCACCCCACCCCGACAACTCCCGCGCCCCCACCACTAAACTCACCCCCATGACCAGTGCGTTCCCGACCATTCCCGCCGACCTCAAGCCCGCCGACGGACGGTTCGGCTGCGGCCCGTCCAAGGTCCGCCCGGAGCAGCTGCAGTCCCTGGTGACTGTCGGCGCCTCGGTGTTCGGTACCTCGCATCGCCAGAAGCCGGTCAAGGACGTGGTCGCGCGTGTGCGCAACGGCCTGCGTGAGCTGTTCTCGCTGCCCGAGGGCTACGAGGTCGTGCTCGGCAACGGTGGCACCACCGCGTTCTGGGATGCCGCCGCGTTCGGCCTGATCCGCGAGCGTTCGCTGCACCTGACCAACGGTGAGTTCTCCTCGAAGTTCGCCTCGGTCGCCAAGGGCAACCCCTTCATCGGTGACCCGATCGTCGTCTCCTCGGAGCCGGGCAGCGCGCCCGAGCCCGTCTCGGACCCCTCGGTCGACCTCATCGGCTGGGCCCACAACGAGACCTCGACCGGTGTGTCCATCCCGGTCTCGCGTCCGGTCGGCTCGGAGAACGCCCTGATCGCCATCGACGCCACCTCCGGCGCAGGCGGCCTGCCGGTGAACATCGCCGACGCCGACGTCTACTACTTCGCCCCGCAGAAGTGCTTCGCCGCCGACGGTGGCCTGTGGATCGCGATCATGAGCCCGGCCGCGCTGGCCCGCGTCGCGGAGATCAAGGCCTCGGGTCGCTGGACCCCGGAGTTCCTGTCGCTGCCGATCGCCGTCGACAACTCCACCAAGGACCAGACCTACAACACCCCGGCGCTGGCCACCCTGCTGCTGTTCGCCGACCAGATCGAGTGGATGAACGCCAACGGCGGCCTGGACTGGACCGTCAAGCGCACCCTCGACTCGTCCTCGCGCCTGTACTCGTGGGCCGAGTCGAGCTCCTTCGCCACCCCGTACGTCACCGATCCGGCGCACCGTTCGCAGGTCGTCGGCACCATCGACTTCGACGACGCCGTCGACGCCGCCCAGGTCGCCAAGATCCTGCGCGCCAACGGCATCGTCGACACCGAGCCGTACCGGAAGCTGGGCCGTAACCAGCTGCGCGTCGGCATGTTCCCGGCGATCGACCCGGAAGACGTGTCGCAGCTGACCCGTTCGATCGACTGGGTTGTCGGCCAGCTCTGAGATAAGACCGCAATCAGGGCCGGTGCCCGGTGAACCCTTTTCGGTTCATCGGGCACCGGCCCTTTGCGTAGGTTCTCCACGGGTTCGCAACATTTGCATTCCAGCAGCGGTTCGCTGGGCGGCAATTGATGTTGATCCATCACCAAAATCCCTGCACACGACCAGGATTCGTGTGGTGAGCCGATCAGATTAGCGGGACCTGGCGTCCCGGTGCGCGATTTCGGTCGTGCGTGTCTGCTGCGGCGGGCAAGTAATGTGCACTACTGTCTAGGAAAGTGGGCGGTGTCGTAGCCGACGCGATAGGGAGGTAACGGTGCGTGAACTTCGAGTGATCGGGGTGACGCCCGACTCCACGCACATCGTGTGCAGTGACACCGAGTCCGGCACCAAGTTCCGGTTGCCCGCCGACGACAAGCTCCGCGCGGCGGCGCGCGGCGACCTCGCACGATTCGGCCAGATCGAGATCGAAACGGAAGCATCTATGCGTCCTCGCGATATCCAGGCCCGTATTCGAGCCGGAGCGTCCGTCGAGCAGGTCACGGCGGAGTCCGGGATGCCGGCCACCAAAGTCGAACGTTTCGCCTACCCGGTGTTGCTGGAACGCGCACGCGCCGCCGAACTGGCGCAGAAAGCGCATCCGGTGCGCCCCGACGGACCCGCGGTGGAAACGCTGCACGAGATCGTCACCGCGGCCTTCGCCGAGCGCGGCCACACCATCGAACAGGCCGAATGGGATGCCTGGAAAGACGAAAAGGGTTTCTGGGTCGCCCAATTGCAGTGGCGCCACGGTCACTCCGAGATCGCGGCGCACTGGCGCTACCAGCCGGATGCGCACGGCGGCTCGGTGTCCCCGCTCGACGACCCGGCCAACGACCTGATCGATCCCGATTTCGGTCGCGCGCTGCGCGGGCTCGCCACCATCCTGCCCACCCCGGTGGAGCAGGCCGCACCGGTCGTCGAACCGCCGACCCCGGTGGAGCCGCGTCCGCGCGAGCAGGTCGCCCCGACCGCGCGTCCTGCGAGCCGTCCCGCCCAGCCGACGCTGGACGAGTACTACGAGCAGCGCGCGGTCGCGGCCGGTGGTGGGGCCGCGGCGATTCCGGCCGCGGCGATTCCGGCCGCACCGGTGCCCGCCGCGGCGATTCCGGCCGTTCCGGCGGCGCCGAGTCAGCCTGCGGCACAGCAGCAGGACAAGGAGCCCGCGGCGACGGAACCGGCGGCGGAGAAGCCTGCCGCGAAGCCCGCACGGGCCAAGCGCGGCAAGGCGCCGATGCCGTCCTGGGAAGACGTCTTACTGGGCGTCCGCAGCTCCGGACATTAACCGCCTCTCCGCGTCTTTTGGCCAGACTCAGGTGCGGGGTCGGGGTGCGTTGGCGGCCGGTGGTTGTCGGCGAGTTGAGTTAGCCCGTTCCCGGTGAGTTACCCATGTTCTTGCTAGAGCTGGTGATTCGGTCCAGGTGGGAGGTGGTGGCTGGTGATATCTGCTTCCACCCTCTGGTATGTCGACACTCCGGATCCGGTGGGTGTGTTGCGGGACCACCCCGAACCTGATCCTGCCGCCGCCGCGGCGCTCGCCGGGCAGTTGTACGCCGAGCACGATGTGCTGCCGATCATGATCGGGACGCTCAACGGGTGTGCCGCGCCGGATCGGGACGAGGTGTACATCGGGTGCTATCCGGGGCTGACCGTCGTGTGCACGGCCGAGGCGGCACTCGTGCGGCCGACGAAACTGCCGGATCTGCTGGTGCGGCCGCTCGCGTCCGAGCAGACCTATCTGGTGTCGTTCGACGCGACACTGCACTGGGGCGCGTTCGCGCATTGGGAGCGGGGCGAATTCCGGCGCTCGTTCAGTTCCACCCGGGTCGACATCCTGGAGAACGAAGGGCTGCCGATGGTGTGGGAGCGGCCGTTCTGGGCGGGTGAGCATCCCGTGCGGTGGTGGGACGGCACGCATCCGGGACCGCAGTCGCTGCCGTTCGATCCGCCCGACTTCGCCGACGCGGCCAATGCCGAATGGCTCGGCTTCCACTACCGCACGCCCGCCGAGCCGGGCCGCCTCGTCCCTGGCGACCTGGCGGTCTGCGGGTTCACGCTCTATCCGAAAGGCCAGGCACCACAGCCCCGGCCCGCGCAAGGGGCAAGGCCGGGCGCGGCCACCCGGCGCAAGCGGGGCCTGTTCGGCTGGCTGCACCGCACCGACCGGGTGCTGTGACGCGACTCAGCCGCCGAGCTCCTCGACGATCACCGCCAGCCAGCCGGCCAGCACGCCGATCGCGGCGCCCGCCAGCACCCACCGCACCACCGGGGTGAACCGCCAGCGCCACGCCGTCGGCGCCACCCCGATCGCGGCGACCAGATTCACCGCGACGGCCAGTAATGGATGCACCGCGGCCAGCGCGGCGCCGAACGCGTAGACCGCGACCGCGCCGAGCACCGCGACAAGCACGACGACAGTGCAGCCCGCGACCCATGGCACCGAATCCGGTTGGGCGCGATAGGGACCGTCCGGCTCCTGCTTCACGATGTCCGCACCCGCTCGTAGAACGCCATCGCCGCCGCGGTCGCCACATTGAGCGAATCGGTGCCGGGCGACATCGGGATCCTGGCGCGCACATCGGTGGCGCGCATGGCCTCCTCGGTGAGTCCTGGTCCCTCCGCGCCGAGCAGCAGCGCTACCCGCTTGCCCGTCATCGCCGTCGCCAGATTCATCGCCGCGGGATCCGGGGTCAGCGCGATGATCTGGAAACCGCGCTCGCGCAACAGGTCGAGGCCGCCCGGCCACGACGGCAGCTGCGCGAACGGCACCCGCAGCACGTGCCCCATCGAGACCCGCACCGCGCGCCGGTAGAGCGGATCGGCGCACCGGTCGCCGAACAGCACCGCGTCCGCGCCGAGGCCGGCGGCATTGCGGAACATCGAGCCAAGGTTCTCGTGGTCGTTGACGCCTTCGAGCACCGCGACCGTGCGGGCGCCGTCGAGCACCTCCGCGGGCGTCAGCTCGGCCGGGCGCGGCGCAACGGCCAGGACACCGCGGTTGAGATGGAAGCCGACCACCTCGGCCATCACCTCGGCGCTGGCCCGGTAGTACGGGATGTCGCGGCCTGCCAGGTCCCCGGCCAGCGGCTCGTAGCGTTTCCCGACACCGAGCAGGGCGCTCGGGGTGAACCGGGAGCCGAGCATCCGCTGCACGACGACCACGCCCTCGGCGATGACCAGGCCTTTTCGCCCCGGCAGGTCCGGCCTGCGGTCGGCGGAGGACAGGTCACGGAAGTCGTCGACCCTGGGGTCGGCGGGGTCGTCGATGTCGATCACTTCGGCCACTGGACAATCCTGGCATGATGGAAGCATGAAGATCGTGCAGTTGATCTTGAACATCCTGTGGGTGGTGCTGTGCGGCTTCTGGATGGCCCTCGGCTATCTGCTCGCGGCACTGATCTGCTTCATTCTCATCATCACCATTCCGTTCGGCATCGCCTCGTTGCGGCTCGCCGGGTACGTATTCTGGCCGTTCGGCCGCACGGTGGTCGGCAAACCGAGCGCGGGCGCCGGCTCGCTGATCGGCAACGTGATCTGGTTCATCTTCGCGGGCTGGTGGCTGGCGCTCGGCCATATCGCCACCAGCATCGCGCTGGCGATCACGATCATCGGGCTGCCGTTCGCCTGGGCGAACCTCAAGCTGGTGCCGCTGTCGCTGTTCCCGCTCGGCCACGAGGTCGTCGACGCCGACGACGCGCGCGCCGCGAGCTGATCACTCGGATTCGGCGACGATCTGGTTCATGATCTCGACGGCCCGGTCCAGGATCTCGATCTGCTCGGGCCGCAGGCGCGAGAGCTGATCGGTCATCCACGCCTCGCGGGCATGCGTCTCGTCGGCGACGAGCGCGCGCCCGGCCGGTGACAGCGACACGATGATCTGCCTGCCGTCGGTCGGGTGCGGGCGGCGCTGCACCAGATCCAGGTCCGACAGCGAGGCGATGACGCGCGTCATCGACGGCGGCTGCACCCGCTCCTTGCCTGCCAGCACCCCCGGCGTCATCGCGCCATCACGCGCCAGCGTCGCCAGAGCCGACAGCTGGGTGAGCGAAATCTGCGCGTCGGCACGGCGGCCGCGCAGGTGTCGCGTGAGCCGTACGACGGCCAGTGAGAGATCACCGGCCAGGGCACGGACGTCCGATGGCGTTGTCACAGTGCAGAACTCTACGGTACGGCCGCGCCCCCTGACGGGTTTCACGCGGCTACTGTTTGGGTATGGATATCGGCCACGTCAGTTCCGAGATGCCCGCGCTGCCCCGACGTCTGGTAGATCCGCGGCCGGTCGTCGTCGCCGGTTTCGTCGCCTGGCTCGTGGCCGCGGCACTGGTGTGGCTGAATCCGGCCTGGTCAGAGGCCAGGCCAGTATGCCTGATGGGCCTTGCGGTCGGCGTGCTCGGCCTGTCGATCTTCCTGCTGCAACGCCGGTCCGCCCGGCGCGGCGACAAGGGCGCCCAGGTGGGGCTGCGGACCGACTAACCGATCACCTCGAATTCGGCGCTCGTCCCGGTGACCGGACGCAGCGCCCCGTCGGCGCCGAGCGCGTCGGCGTAGTGCACGAACCGGTGCGCCCCCGGCGTGGCCGACGCGGGGATGTCCCAGCTGAATCTGGCGATCGAGATCGCGTCGCCTTCCTTGCGCCAGTGGAATCGCACGTCCCACTCCCCCTCGTTGGCCACCCGTACCCAGTCGCCCGCGCTCGTGCGGCGCTGCACCACCAGGAACGTGTCGCCGCGGCGCGGATTGTGTTTGGGATGGGCCGAGACGAACTCGACCGCGACCCGCTCCCCGCGCGGACACTGCGCGGGCGGCTGCACGAGAACGTCGCCGAAAGCGCGACCCTGTGGTGTCGCGTCCGGGCCGGGGGTCGAGGCGAAGTTCGGTTGCAGTGCCGAGACATCGCGCGGCGCCGGACCGCGGCCGATCGCCCCGCCCGCCACGAACGCCGCAGCCAGCCGGGTGAATTCCTGGAGGTACGCGCCAAGCGTGTAGCGCCCGAACAGCGTCGAGGCGCCCTCGTACTGCTGCGCGTCGTACTCCTCGGGCGTGGTGACGTATTCGTGGTAGGAGTTCGCGTAGCCCTGTAGCAGCACCTGTTCCGGGTCGACGCCCAGCGCCGCCGCCACCGCCCGCCGCACCCGCAGGCCGGCGACGATGGTGAATTCCGCGCCGGCGGCGGCCAGATACAGCCCGCCGATCCGGATCAGCTGGATCGGCACCACATTCGGCACCCATGGCACCGGCGGGAGCAGACCAAGCGGCACCGCGATCGCCTTGGGCGCCTGGGCATCCGCGAGCCAGGCCGGGTGTGGCTGGTCGATCCCGCCGAGGAAGTCCACCAGCGGATTGCGTACGCCCTCGGGAATCGGCCCGCCGGGCAGGCCGGGACCGTCCTCGACGCTGCCCGCGATCAGCGAGACGCCGGCGGCGGCGGGCGAGGTGCGTCGCGGTGCGCCGTCGGGAGTGAAGCGGCCGTCGACGGTGACGTCGGCCAGGTCGATGTAGCACAGCAGCGAGTCCACCGAGCCCGACATCGAAACAGCCTGCGCCGCCGCTCTTTTCGATGCCGCGTACTGGCGTTCGCCGAGGATTCTGGTGTTCTCGAACTCGTCGGTGGTCGGCCCGTCACCCGGGGCGAGGTTGAGATTGGGCGACATGTCACCGGCATTGGTCTGCGCGAACGCGGCGATATAGGACGCCGGTCCGTCGAGATGGCGCACGCCGTGTTCGATGTGCTCGGCGGCGAAGCTGGCGTAGCCCTTGTTGTCCGAGCTGATCAGGCGGTTCGCGTTGGTCATCGAGGTGTTGTGGGTGGCGAACCAGGTGAGCGCGCCGACCTCGCGGCCCGCCCTGGTGAAGACCAGCGTGGTCACCGCCGGGTCGACGGCGCCGGGGAACACCGCGCGGTCGGCCTCGGGATTGCGCTCGAAGGAGACGCGGGACCGGTTCACGCTGGCATCGTGCAATTCGGTGCGGCCCAGCGCGATCGCGCCGGGACCGAAGTCGGCGTCGGCCGCGGCGATCGCTTCGACGATGCCGTTCACCTCGGCGTCGTACACCTGCTGCTGAAATCCGAGCGTCGCCAGCGTGTAGGCGTAGTCGTGCGCGGAACCACCACAGCTGGAATGGGTGTGGGTGGAGGTGAGCACGACATTTCGCTCGGTATAGCGATCGCCGAATCGCTGCGCGAGCGCGAACAGCACACCGCGATGGACCGACCCGAACACCGCGCCGTTCTCCACCGCGACGTAGGCGATCCGATTTCCGCCCGCACCGATCACGAACGCGCGCGCCCGCGGGCGCAGATGAATTCCGGCGGTGGCCTGATCGAGTTGCGAGTAGCCCATCATGCCGCATTCCGCCGCGGGTCCGGTGAGATCGGCGATACCGAGACCGAATTCGAATCCGTCCGGTTTCAAATTCGCGTGCGCGGCGGGCGTTCCCGTGGCGACGAGGGGAACGGCGGCCATACCCAGCGCCGAGGCGGTGAGGACGGTACGGCGGGACACGGACATCAGGCGACTCCTTCGCAACTTCCGTTTCGGAGACAACCACACCAACTGGTCATATGTCCAGTATTTTCTCGCGGACCGGCGAATTGACTGTTTGCCACGCGAGCGCTTAACTCGCACGGGTGTCCTCCCGATTGAGCGTCGAAGAACGACGAGCCCACCTGATCGAGGCAGCGATCGGTCTCGCCGAGAAAAAGGGCGTCGCGGGCGTGACCACCCGCGATGTCGCCCAAGCGGCAGGTGTTTCGCTTGGTGTGGTGCATTACTGTTTCGAAAACAAGGATGCGCTGATGACCGAGCTGGTCAAAGCGTTGTCCATGGAATTGCGCGATTCCGTCGATGCGGATGATTCGATCTGGGCGGATGCCGGAACAGGAAAAGAAGCGCTTCACAAATTGGTGCGCGGCGCACTGGAACTGATGTGGCGCAACATCGAGGCCACCCCGGAACGTCAGCTGCTCACCTACGAAACGACCACCTACTCGCTGCGCGAGGGTGAGACGACACCGGCCAAGATCGCGATCGCCCGCGAGCAGTACGCGTTCAACGACAGCACCGTCGCCGACGTGATGGACCACTGCCGGGAAGCCACCGAGACCACCTGGAACACTCCCATCACGGAGCTCAGCCGGTTCATCCTCAACGTCATCGACGGCATCGTGCTGCGCTGGCTGGTCGACGACGACAGCGAATCCGTGCAGACCCAGCTCGATCTGCTCGCCGAGATGGTCACCGCGCACGCGCGCTAACCGCGCGGCACCTGGACGTGCACGGCGTCGTCGGTGAGCCACCACGGCACCCGCACGGTGCCCGACAGCGCGCCGCGCAGGTACACCTCGAGGGTGTCGTGCAGGACCAGCGCGCCGCTCGTGTCCGCCGGTGACCACAGCTGCCGCAGCACCACGCCCAGCGGGTCGGCGGCCCAGGTGGTTCGCCTGCCGGTGCCGAGCACCTCGGCGCTGACTTCCTCGGAGACCAGCGGCAGATCGAGCAGGGACGCCAGTGCGCCCGCATGGGCGGTGTCGCCGGCGACCAGCCGCTCCGGCGGGACCACCAGGCCGAAGCAGGGCTGGTCGAGCACCATGGCGGTGCCCGCGTCGACGACCGCGCCGGACAGGGCGCGAACCTGCTCGGGGAGATCCAGTTCGCGCGGATCGAGCGCGCCGGACTCGACGGCGGCGGCCAGGCGGGCGTGGGTGTGGGCGATGACTTCGGGCGCCGGGGTTTTCGACGGGTCGGCGAGGGCGTCGAGGAGTTCTTCGGCCAGTTCGGCCGACATCACGTCCGGGCGGACCAGGATCGGGCGCAGGACGTCCAGATCCGGTCCTTCGATGCCGTCGACCTCGAACGCCGGGAGCAGACCGGCGAATTCGTCGTCTCCGGGGTGTCGCAGGCGACCGAGGGCGATGCCGTCGATGTGGGCGTGGCGGTGCAGCCACCAGGCGGTATAGCCGTCGCGGTCGGCGAGCAGGGCGCGGGTGCGCGGTTCGGACAGCAGGTGGCGAAGCGCTGTGGGCCAGCGATTTTCGTCGACCAGATCGAGGTCGCGGACGGCGGCGAGCTCGCGGGGGTCCGCGGAAAGGCTGTCCCACCAGTCGTGTTCGTCGTCGAGGTCGTGGTCGGGGCCGATCGGATCGGGGTCGGTGAGTACCGCGAAACCCCAGCCGACGCCGATCGCGCGCAGGGCCTGTTCGCCGTACTCGGCGACCACATCATCGGCGATGGTGCCGAACGGCGAGTCCGCTTCCAGGACGGCGGCGAGCGGGGCGCCGGGGAGCAGCAGCTCGTCGGCGGGGCGCAGTTCCCCTGTGTCGTCGGGCAATTCGAGCAGACCGAGCCAGGAGGGCAGCGTCTCCGGTGTCGCGAACGGGGCCAGGTGCAGGACCGCGTCGACCGTGTCCGGGTCGGCCGGGTCCTGCTCGAGCAGGTCGTGCAGGCCCGGATCGGTGAGCAGGTCCTCCGCGGTGGCACTGCGGGCGCCGAGGCGGGCCAGCAGGGCGTGCGTGGCGTCCGGGTGGACCAGGCGGGCCCAGTGCACCGGGACGGCGACGGTGAGCTGGTCGTCGAGCACGACGGTGCGCGGCCCGGTGACGAGCCTGCCGTCGGCGAGCGGCACCGCGAGCGCACCGAACTCCTCGGCGGTCACGGTGTCGACCACGAACGGTTCGAGCGCGGCGTAGAACCGCTGCCACCAGTGCGGTTCCCGGTCCAAGCCGCTCGACAGGTCGGCCAGGGCGGCGGGGCCGAGACGGTGCACGTCGAGGACGGACAGCTTCTCCTGCTGAGCGCGGCCGGAGAGCTCCGGGATCACCAGGGGGCCGGTGATATCGGCGAGCAGGGTCGCCAGTTCCGGGGTGAGGTCGGGGAATACGCTCGCGCGGGTGGGGATGCCGCAGGGGGCGGCAGCTATGTCCACACCCGTACGCCCAGGCGTAACGGGTGCGGATGTTCCGTGCGCGTCGTCGGCGGTGGACCCGGCAGACACATCGAATGCGAGGACATCTACGGCAGTCGCTGACCCGGCCGGCGCACCGGGCACGAAGTCATCGGCACCCACGTCGGCTCGGCCGGTACCGGAGGTGGGGCAGACGGGGAGCCAGGGGTTGGTGCGGAGTTCGGTGGTGACGGCTTCGCGGAGGAGGCCGTCGGCTTCGCTACGGGCGAATCCGGGGGCCGGGATCAGGACGAGGCGGTCGCGGGGCGGGAGGGCGCGGGCGAAATCGGCGTAGCCGGTGGCGATTTCGGTGAGGCGGGCGCCGGGGAGGAGGCGGCGGCGATCGGGCTGCATGGGGATGTCGGCGACCAGGATCGCGGGGAGGGATAGTTCCTCGTCGGAGCGGGTTGGTGCGCGCAGGACATCAGGAGCGGTGGCGACAGGGCGGCCGTCGCGCAGGGGCAGCAGCCAGCGAGCCCTGGGGGTGCTGTACTGCCACCAGCGCTGGGTGGTGTTACCGGATTGAGCGGGGCCGCCGGACTGCGCGGCACCGCCCGACTGCGCGTGGTCACCGGACTGGGCCGCATCGCCCGACTGCACGTGGCCACCGGGCGCCGCACCGCCGGACCGCGCGGGGGCACTGTGGTGGGCGGCACCACCGGACTGGGCGGGGGCGCTGGACTGGGTGATCGCCAGCTCGGTGAGACCGTCGGTGTCTAGGTCGATGACGGTGCTGGAGAACTCCGCGTCGGCGATCCGGATGCGGTGCAGGGCAGGCAGTTCCAGGAGGAGGTCGACTGCTTCCGCGCGCATCGCATCGAGCAAGGCGTCAGCGTCTACGTCGTCGCGCAGGTGGATGACGATCTCGGTGTCGGCGCCGGCGACCGGGAAGGTCGGCACCGGCCAGGCCAGGCGCAGCACCGGTGGCGCGATCGCCGCCAGGTCGTCGGGGATCTGGATCCCGATGTCGTGCAAGGAGTTCAGCGTCGCGACGCGGGAGAAGCGGATCGATCCGGTCGTGGAACGGACTTCGATCTCGTCGCCGACGGACCGCACCGCCGTGAAGCCGACACCGAACCGCCCGACCTGCTCGTCACCGGCCTTCCCCGACGCGCGCAATGCGGTGAGCGCGTGCACACCGGAAACACCCAGCGGCACACCGGTATTGGCGACATGCAGACGCCCGTCGAGCACCCGCACGGTGAGCTCACCCGCCACCCCCGCCTTCGCCGCGGCATCGGCGGCGTTCTGCGCGAGCTCGGTGAGCACCCGATCCCGGTAGCCCGCGGCCACCAGATCCGCCTCACTCGCACTGTCCTCACGCAGCCGAGTCGGCGAATCCCGCCAGGCGGCAAGCACTCCGGCACGCAGTTCCGCGGTGCCGAAGGGGTCCGCCGAACCGTTCAGCGCGCCACCGACGATCCGTGCTCACTCACCGAATCGCCCGCACCCTCAGCACCCGAATCAGATTCAGCCGCGCCCTGTTCGGCCACGGTCTCCTGTTCGTCGGCCGCAGCCTCCGCGCCCGATGCATCGGCTCCAACCTGTTCGGCACCAGCAGAAGTCGCCTCAGCAGCCGTATCAGCGACAACGTCGGTGTCCGAAGCGAGCTCAGCCCCAGCGCCCGAGGCCGGTGCCACCGTCGCGACTTGGTCGGATTCCGTCACAGCCTCAGCGGTGGAAGCAGATTCGGCCCCGATGTCGCCGGCGCCGGTAGCAGTCGCGCCCGCGGCCACCTCGGCGTCAGCCTGCGACTCCGTGGCGGCAGCCTGGGCGGCCTTCGCCTCAGCCGGAGCTTCCGCGGCGACAGCCTCCGCACCGGTGGCGGGCACAGCCTCCGCGGCCACGGCCTCAGCACCCGAGGCGGACGCACCCTCAGCGGCGACAGTCTCGGCATCCGGCGCGGACTCAGCGGCAGTCTCCGTAGCCGGGGCGGACGCAGCTTCCGCGGCGACGACCTCGTCGGCCGACTCCGGGCGGGCACCTTCGGCGAGTGCCGCGCGTTCGGCGGCCGCCGCGTCCGCGGCTTCCGCCTCGGCGGTCTCCTGCGAGACGGCGGGCCGTCCTGGCTCGACTGCCGCAGCGTCAGCCTCGGCCGCTGCCACGGTGCCGGCAGGCCGCACGATCTCGACGAAATCCACGGCGTGGTCGTCGAAGGCTTCGTAGCGGGGTGAACCGTTGCCGCTGGGGGCGACCACGTCGGAGTGGGCGCCGCAGCCGTATTCGATGTGGACGACGTGGCCGTCGGCGCCCATCGCGTTGCCGCAGACACCGAACGATTCGCGCAGGGCGCCTGCCAGGGGCAGGTAGAAGCCGCAGAGGCCGCAGGTGGAGGGGGCGGCCTTGGCCATCTCGGTGTCGGGGCCGAACTCGGTGTACCAGCGCTGGGCGGCGTCGAGGCGACCTTCGAGGCTGAGCACCTGGGTGCGGCCGAGGCCGACCTCGTAGGCCACCTCGTCGACGACCGGGTCGCCGTTGGCCACATAGCCGGGGACCAGACGCGGATCGTCGGCGGGCGGGGCAAGCAGGTCGCCGGGGCCGAGGTCGCCGGGGCGCACGCGCTGCTCCCACGGGATGAAGTCGGGGGAGATCAGGGCGTCGGGGCCCGGCAGCAGCGCCGACTCGCTGACCGTGGCGTATTCGGCCTCCGGCGGCGCGGCGACGACGACGGCCCACTGCCAGCCGCGGTAACCGGGCAGGGTCGCCTCGAACCGGTGGGTGGCCGCCGTCTCGTCCTCGGCACTCACCCCCAGATGGGCTCCGACCCCGTCGGGTTCCAACTCGACGAGCGCACGACGTGCGACTTCGGCCGCATCGGCCAGAACAGGACGCACGCCGGACTCCGAAACAGATACTGCGCTCACGGCATACATTTTGCCGTATGAAGTGCAATCGGAGTTCGTTGGCCGTCGCAGTGCTGGTCAGCCTGCTCGGCGCGACGGCTTGCGGCGGCTCGGAAGAGCCTGGCCCGCCGCGCTGGCGTGTGGAGGTGATCGGCTCGTCACCGCACGATCCGCAGGCTTTCACCCAGGGTCTCGAGGTCGTCGACGGAGTCCGCTACGAGAGCACCGGCATGTGGGGCGTGTCGAGCGCGCGGGCCGCCGACCAGGCCACCGGCACCGAGACCGCGCGCGTCGACCTGCCGGACCCGATGTTCGGGGAGGGCATGACCAGGGCGGGCGCCATCGTCTGGCAGCTGACCTGGAAGGACGAGGTCGCCATCGCGCGCGACCCGGTCACCCTGGCCGAGACCGGCCGCATCCGCTACGAGGGCGAGGGGTGGGGCCTGTGCGCGCAGCCGCGACGGCTGGTGATGAGCGACGGCACGCCCACCCTCACCTTCCGCGATCCAGTGACCTTCGCGGAAACGGGCTCGGTGACACTGACCGGCTACCGCGACCCACAGCCGAACGAGCTGGACTGCGCCCCCGACGGCACGGTGTACGCCAACAACTACCCCTCCGACGAGATCCTGCGCATCGACCCGGACACCGGCCGGGTGCTCGCCGTCATCGAGGCGGGCGGCTTGCTCAGCCGCGGCGAGCGGGCAGGCACCGATGTCCTCAACGGCATCGCGCATCTGCCGGGCACCGACCGGTTCCTGCTCACCGGCAAGTACTGGCCGCGCCTGTTCGAGGTGCGGTTCGTGCCGAAATGACGCGATCTGGCCGACACTGCCGCGCCGCGAGTGAACGCCGTGTGCCCGCGTGCGCCAGAATTGGACTGTGACTACGCCCCGCGAACCATCCGGTCCCGACCGTGGTCGCCGGGACGGTACCGCCGCGGGCGCCCCGCCCGGCCGACACCCCGGCTTCGGGCAGTACCCGCCGCGCGCGGGTCACGACGAACAGCCGCGGCGGCCGTCCGCACCGCGCAAGGTCTTCCCCAGCCCTGACTCGCCTGATCCGCCGACGGTGAGGTCGAGGAGCCTGTTCCGGCGCGGCAAGGCGGACCCCGATTCCGCGGCAACCACACCGCTGCGTGGCGCCCCCGGACCGAATCCACCCCGGGAGCAGGGTCGACCGGCCGACGACAAGCGCGCCGCTCCCCCGCCGACCCGCCCGCTCCCCCGCGCCGAAGAACCCGCCGACGACGAGGTCAAGCAGCGGATTCCGCGCAAGCTCACGGTGACCCGCGTCGCCGCGATGCGCAGCAGGGAACTCACCGAACGCGGCTTCGCGACCTTCCAGCGCGCCGCCAAGGCCGACGGCGCCGACCAGTCCGGCCTCACCGCGCTCACCTACGCCACGATGGCCAATTTCGCACTCGACGCCGCGATCGCCGTCTCCCTGGCCAACACCCTGTTCTTCGCCAGCGCCACCGCCGAGTCCAAGACGAAGGTGGCGCTGTACCTGCTGATCACGATCGCCCCGTTCGCGATCATCGCGCCGCTGATCGGTCCGCTGCTCGACCGGTTGCAGCGCGGTCGCAGGCTGGCCCTGGCGACGACGTTCGGGCTGCGCGCGATCTTCGCGGTGCTGCTGATCGTCGAGATCGACACGTGGGGGCTGTATCCGCTGGCCCTGTGCATGATGGTCGGCTCGAAATCGTTCGCGGTACTCAAGAGCGCGGTCACGCCACGAGTGCTGCCACCGGATATCGATCTGGTCCGTACCAACTCACGATTGACGGTGTTCGGCCTGGTCGGCGGCACGATCGGGGCAGGCGCGCTGGCCGCGCTCGCCGCGCTGATCGCCGGCTCCACCGGCGCGCTGGTGCTGGCCACCGGTATCGCCATCGCGGGAGCGTATCTGAGTCTGCGGATTCCGTCGTGGGTGGAGGTGACCGAGGGCGAGGTGCCGGCGACGCTGAGCTATCACGGTCCCGACGCGCACACCGAGGTGCTCGAGCCGGGCCAGGAGTCGTCGGTGCCGGCCAGGAAGCGGCGGCAGCCGCTGGGCAGGGCGGTGGTCACCGGGCTGTGGGGCAACAGTTCCATTCGCGTGCTCACCGGCTTCCTGACCTTCTACATCGCCTTCGTCGCCAAGGGTTCCGGCGGCAGCCCGACCGAGCAGGCGGCCATGCTCGCGGCGGTCGGCGCCGCGGCGGGCTTCGGCAATTTCGGCGGCAACGCGACCGGCGCACGGCTGCAACTCGGCAGGCCCTCGCTGGTGGTGCTCGGCTGTACCGCCGCGTGCACCGCGGTCGCGCTGTTCGCGATGCTGACCGGCAACCTGTTCGGCGCGGTTTTCGCCGCGCTGGTCGCGTCGGCGGCGAGCGCGCTGGCGAAGGTGTCGCTGGACGCCGCGATCCAGGACGACCTGCCGCCGGAGTCCATCGCGTCCGGTTTCGGCCGGTCGGAGACGGTATTGCAGCTGAGCTGGGTGAT
Organism: Nocardia sp. NPDC055029; assembly: GCF_053608525.1. Taxonomy (NCBI): domain Bacteria; kingdom Bacillati; phylum Actinomycetota; class Actinomycetes; order Mycobacteriales; family Nocardiaceae; genus Nocardia; species Nocardia sp. NPDC055029. The sequence continues at coordinate 97,438 of NZ_JBSGVQ010000022.1, read as the reverse complement.
CGGCGGGGCGGCCGGTGTGCTGTTGCCGATCGAATTCTGGAAGGGTTTCGCGGTGATCAGCGTGATCCTGGTGGCCGGGCTGATCCAGACCTTCGTCAGCTACACCGGGCATTCACTGCTGCCGGGTCTCGGCGGCAACCGGCCGCAGCACGCCGAGCAGGAAGTGCCAACTACCCATCCGTTCCGGGCAGGCCCCGGTGCGGTTCCGCGAGGGACAGGAGACCCCATCCGGTGAGCAAGCTCAACGTCCGCACGATCGTCGCGCTGGTCGCGGTCGGCCTGTTCGCCGTCGCCGCGGTGACCGCCGGGCTGGTCGCGTACGCCGTGTCGAAGGCGCCCGAGCACCAACCGCAGATCACCGCGTTCGCGCACGGCGAGACCGTCACCGTCGATCCGTTCATGTACTGCACCGTGACGATGCAGGACTGCCGGTACGGCGAGATGGCCGAGCTGCCGGTGCAGTCGGGCAAGCCGGTGCAGATCTCGCTGCCGGACCAGATCTCCGAATCGCCCTGGCTGGTACAGCTGATCTACCAGCGCCCCTCCGGCGAGCAGGTCGACCGGGTGCTCAGCTTCGCCGACTACCCCGCGGGCATCCGTGCGCTCACCGTCGAATCCCAGCCCGAACCGGACCTGCGCCTGATCGGCATCGAGGTGCAGCTGCCGATCCTGGCCCGCGACACCGCCACCGGCCGCGAGAGCTACATCCCCCACGCCGCCTGGTCGATCAGCACCCCTGAGGTATAACGCCGAAAGCCCCGGCCTCGCGGAGAGGCCGGGGCAGAAAAGCCGGAGCTAGTGGTCGAGTTCGCGCGCCACGGCGCGGACGACCTCGGAGATGCGCTGGGACAGCTTGCGATCCGGGTACTTGCCCCGGCGCAGGTCCGGCTGGACCTTGGTCTCGAGCAGCGTGATCATGTCCTCGACCAGGCCGTGCAGCTCGTCGGGCGACTTGCGCGGGCCCGCGTCCTTACGGGCGGGCTGCTGAGACTGGTTGCCGCGCACGGTCGGCGGCGCCTCGAGCAGCTTCAGGCTGAGTGCCTGCGGGCCACGACGGCCCGCGGCCATGCCGAATTCGACGCGCTGTCCGGGCTTGAGCCCTTCGACGCCCTCGGGCAGCGCGGAGGAACGGACGTAGACGTCCTCGCCCTCGTCTTGGGAAAGGAAGCCGAAGCCCTTTTCGACGTCGTACCACTTCACCCGGCCGGTCGGCACTGCGCTCACCCGTTCATCATTCGACACCCGGACCCTTGTGGTCCGGGTTACTTCGTACTCTTTGTCGCGAAAAGAACGCGCCCCACAACAAGGCAGGACGCGATGTGTGCAGAGTCTACCCCGGTGGCCATACCGCGAGCACATCAGTTTTACGGTGCAACGGTGACCAACACACCTCCGCCCGCACGCGACCCTCGGCGTCCGAGCGATCGCCTGCTGCAACTCGCCGTCGTGCTGTTCGGAATCGGGATCCTGGCCGTGGTCGCGATCTTCGTGACGCCGATCGTCTCCGACAGCTCGCCGGGGCTGTGGCTGTACGGCCTGGCGATGCTCGCGCCGGTAGGTTTCCTGCTCGGCCTGGTGTTCGCGTTGTGGTCGGGCCGCCGCACGCGTTGACGCGTCAACCGGTTACCCCGGCAGATCGATGCCAAGACAGAGGTGTGATCCTCGTCACATAACGGCATGGTCACGAAGTGAGCGTGCAACCGTCGCGCACACGCGGCACCGCGACTACCTGCGCGGACACCTCCGGGATAACCCTGAGACCACCCCGATACCCGTCCTCACACGCCGGTTACCAAATAGTGACTTTCCCCGCTGTCCGTCGTACCGTTTCTCTCAGCCGGGGCAACCCCCGGAACCACCGGCCCGCCGCACCGAACTTCACCCCGCGGGTACCGGACCCCGATTGGAATCAGGGGTGAGGGCGGACCGGGAGACCTCTCGATCCGGACCACATGCAGGTGCGCACGAGAGGGAGAAACCCGATATGAGTGGACGCCACCGCAAGCCGACTTCCACCGGCCGCACTGTCGCCAAGGTCGCCGTCACCGGCGCCATCATCGGCACTGCCAGTGCAGCTTTCGCAGGAAACGCCAGCGCGGCCCCCGACTCCGACTGGGATAGCCTCGCGCAGTGTGAAGCCGGCGGCAACTGGGGCATCAACACCGGCAACGGTTACCAGGGTGGGCTGCAGTTCTCGCCCTCCACCTGGAACGCACACGGTGGTGGCGAGTACGCCGCCACGGCCAACCAGGCCAGCCGCGAGCAGCAGATCGCGGTCGCCGAAAAGGTTCTCGCTTCGCAGGGTTGGGGCGCTTGGCCCTCCTGCTCGTCCAAGCTTGGCCTGAGCAGCGGCCCGACCGAGCGCATCGCTCCCTCGGCCCCGAGCTGGGCCCCGCAGGTCAACGTCCCGCAGGTGCAGGATCCGAGCCAGGAAGTCTTCCAGGCTGTCGACCGCGCGCTCTCCGTCGTGCAGCAGCAGGGTGTCGCCGTGCCGCAGCAGGCGCTCGATTTCTTCAACTCGGCCAAGGGCACTCAGCTCGACCCGGCCGTGATCGACTTCTTCGAGGCGAACAAGGGCCTGCTGCCCTCCTGATCGCCACCGCAGACAACAAGAGCCCGCATCCCCCAGGGATGCGGGCTCTTGTCTTTCGCGTCCGAACTACACCCGGTTGATGACAGTCTGCGGGTGGATGTACGGCAGCTTGGCCGCCGGGACGGGAAACTCGGTGTCCTCACCGAAGGGCGAGAGATTACCGGCGCGGGTCGACGACAGTTCGGTCACGGCGTGCTCGCCGTCGGCCACCTGCGGCCAGCCGTTGTCGACGTAGGGTTTCTTCGATTTGTTCACCACGGCCTCATTCTGGCATACGCACAACGTAGGCTGGATCGGATGATCGCGACGGACTCCCTCGCCGATTGGCTCGGTGCGCGCACCGACGACCAGCTGGTGAAACTGCTGCAGTTGCGGCCCGATCTGGCGGTGCCGCTGCCCGCGTCGATGTCGGTGCTCGCGGTGCGCGCCCAGCAGCGGGCCTCGGTGCTGCGCGCCGCCGACGACCTCGACACGCTCGAGTTCGCGATCATCGAGGCGCTCACGGCCAACGAGGACGCCCGCACCATCGGCACCGCGATCACGCCGCTGTCCAAGACCACCCTGCACGCGCAGCTGAAGGACCGGGTCACCAAGACCGCGTTCACCGCCGCGCTGACCCGCCTGCTCGACCGCGCGCTGGTCTGGCAGACCGGCGACGGCCTGCACCTGACGCCCAGCGCCGCCGAAGCCCTCCCCTGGCCCCTCGGCGCGACGACGGCGCTGCCGGACGCGCTCACCGAGCCCGAGGTCACCACCGCGCTGGCACAGGCCAGCCCGGCCGAACGGGCGCTGCTCGAGAAGCTGGCCACCACCGGCCCGCGCGGCCGCACCAGAGACGCCGCGCCCGGCACGCCCGCCGACCGTCCGGTGCCGCGTCTGCTCGACGCCAGGCTGCTGCACCGGATCGACGACGAGACGGTCGAACTGCCGGTGACGGTCGGTCAGGTGCTGCGCGGCGAACCGGTCACCGACCCGCATGCCCTCGCCCCGCCCAAGCCGACGCTGACCAAGCACGCGCCCGCCGAGGTGAACGCGGTCGGCGCGGGCGAAGTCGGTGAGCTGCTGCGCGATTGCGCCGATCTGCTCGACGCGCTGGGCCGCCTGCCCGCCCCCGCCCTGCGCGCGGGCGGACTCGGCGTGCGCGAATTGCGCAGGCTGGCCAAGCAGACCGGCGTCGATGAGCAGCGCACCGGCCTGCTGCTGGAATTGCTCGCCGCCGCGAAGCTCGTCGAGAAGGGCTTACCCGAGCCGACACCGGAACTCGACACCACCGACGACTTCTGGGCCCCCACCCCCGCCGCCGACGCCTGGCTCGACGCACCGCCGGCGACCCGCTGGGTGCTGCTGGCGCAGGCCTGGCTGGACCTGGACCGCATGCCCTGGATGATCGGCCTGCGCGACGCCGCCGACAAGCCGATCGCCGCGCTCTCGGCGGAGCTGCGCATCCCGCACGCCGTGCGTGACCGGCACGCGATCCTCGGCCTGCTCGCCGAGTACCCGAGCGGCTCCGCGCTGTCCGCGTCCGATATCGGCAAGCTGCTGGCCTGGCGGATGCCGCGGCGGCGCAGGCACTTCCGCCTCGACGCGGTCACCGCGACCCTCGCCGAGGCCGCCACGATCGGCATGCTCGGTCGCGGCGCGCTCGATTCCGCCGCAAGGGCCCTGCTGCACGGCGCGCCGACCAGCGTCGCCGACGCCGAGGCCGAGATGGCCGCGGCACTGCCGGAACCGGTCGATCACGTGCTCGTCCAAGCCGACCTGACGGTGATCGCCCCCGGCCCGCTCGTCCCCGAACTCCGCGCCAGGATCGCGCTGGTCGCCGACGTGGAGTCGGCGGGCGCTGCCACGGTCTACCGGGTCGGCGACGCCTCGGTGCGCCGGGCACTGGACGCCGGGATGACCGCCGCCGAACTGCACGCCCTGTTCGCCAGTCACTCCCGCACGCCGGTCCCCCAGTCGCTGACCTACCTCATCGACGACGTCGCCCGCCGCCACGGCCAGCTGCGCGCAGGCATGGCCCAGTCGTTCCTGCGCAGCGACGACCCGGCCCTGCTCGCCCAGGTCCTGGCCGCACCGGTGGCCGACACCCTGGCCCTGCGCGCGATCGCGCCGACCGTCGCCATCGCCCTCGCTCCGCTCGGCGAACTGCTCGACCAGCTGCGCGAGGCCGGTTTCGCCCCGGCCGGTGAGGATTCCGCAGGCGCGATCGTCGACCTGCGCCCGCGCGGCGCCCGCATCGCCGTACGCCCCCTGGCCCGCAAGCCCTACCGCCCTAGTCCCCCGAGCGACGAGCAGTTGTCCCTGCTGGTCACCGAACTGCGCGCGGGCGAACGCGCCGCGGGTGCCCGCACCGGCCAATCCGTGCGCACCGACGGCACCCGCACCGGCACCGCGGCCACCCTGGCCCTGCTCCAACTGGCCGCCAGGGTGGGCCGCCCGGTGAACATCGGCTACGTCGACGCCCAGGGCGTCGCCAGCCAGCGCGTGGTCGAACCGATCCGCGTCGGCAACGGCCAGCTGGACGCCGTCGACCCCGTCACCGGCGCCACCCGCCACTTCACCCTGCACCGCATCGCGTCGGTCGCCCTGCTGGACTGACGCTCCAGAATTACGGCTTGGCCATGCAGAACGTCGTCTTGGGGTCGGCGACCGTGCGGAACTGGGTCGCGTCGGTGCCGCACTCGAGTTCGTCGGCAACCCCGTCGATCCGCTTGACGACCTTGAACGTCGCCTCGGGCGCGGTACAGGCGACGGCCTCGGCGGGGCGCTTGCCCGCGTCGGCGTAGCAGCTGCCCTGGGCGAAGTTGGGGGCCAGGCAGAGCGCGGTCTTGGTGTCGCCGACGGTGCCGTTGAAGGTGGCGTCGGAGACGGCGCAGGTCAGCGGGGCCGTGCCGACCTGAACGATCCGGTAGTTCGACGTCGCCGCCGAGCAGTCACCGACGGTCGCCTTCATCGCGTCGGCCGCGTTGTCGGTGACCTCGACACAGGCGCCCTTGGTGGCCGCACCCGCGGACGAGTCGCTGTCCGACGAACAGGCGACGACCGCCCCGACCAGTGCGACCGTCGCCACGGGGGCGAACACGATCCGCGCCAGCAGTCGCTTTCCTGGGAAAATCACTGAAAACCTCACTCACCGAACGGTTCAGGCATACATGGCCGCCGGTGACGATACCCAAGCCGGTGTCGTCCGCGCTCGGCCGCGTCGAACCTGGCTACCATCGCAAAGATGACCATCGACGATGTCGCAGGCGAGCTGTACGGCCTCGACCCCGGCGACTTCGTGGCGACCCGCACCGAGCGGGCCGCCCAGGCGCGCGCCGAGGGCGATCGCGACCTGGCCAAGGCCGTCACCGCGCTGCGCAAACCCACGGTCGCGGCGTGGACGGTCAACCTGCTGGCCCGGCACGCGCCGAAGGAGATCGCGGCCCTGCTCGACCTCGGTGACGCCTTGCGTTCGGCGCAGCGCCAGCTCTCCGGCGACAAACTGCGCGCGCTCGGCGCGCAGCGCCAGCAGGTGGTCAACGCGATGACCAAGCGGGCGGGCGAGCTGGCCGCCGAGCACGACCGGCCGGCGAGCGAACAGGTGCTGCGCGAGGTCGGCCAGACCCTCACCGCCGCGCTGGCCGATCCCGACGTCGCCGATCAGGTCCGCGCCGGCGTCCTGCCCGCCACGGTCACCTACGACGGTTTCGGCCCTGCCGGGCTGGTCGCGATCACCGGGGGCAAGGCCGCAGCGCCCGCGAAGCGCGCGAGCACCCGCCGTTCCGGCAAGTCACCGGAGGACGTCGAGGCGGCACGTCGCGCCGAGGCGAAGCAGGAACTCGACGACGCCGAATCCGCGCTCGAGACAGCCCGTTCAGCGCGGGATGAAGCGGAAACCGCCGCCACACAGGCCAAAACAGAGCTGGAAGAGATCGAGACTCGCATCGACGAGTTGCGCACCGAACTCGAGCACGCCGAGCAGCAGCGCCATTTCGCCCGCACCGCCGAGCATCGGGCACGCGGCGAATTGACCTCCGCACGCAGTCAATTCGAACGATTGCAGCGATCGGCCGTCCGCGCCCGCGCCCGCATGGAAGAGGAATAGTCAACCGCCCGACCACGTCGACCCCGAGGTCATCGCTACAGTCGCGGACTGGCTGAAGGCGCGCTGACGGGGCTGGCATGATCGCGGTGTGGACCTACGATTCGGTATTCAGTTGGCGCCGACAGCGACCGAGCTGCCGCAGCTACGCGCGATGGCCGTGGTGGCGGACCGGGAAGGCCTGGATCTGCTCGGCATCCAGGATCATCCGTACTCGGGCGGGCTGGCCGATACGTTCGCGGTGATCGCCACGGTACTGGCGGAAACCGAACGGCTGCGCGTGTTTCCGGATGTCGCCAGCCTGCCGCTGCGCGGGCCCGCGATGCTCGGAAAGCAGGCCGCGACGTTGGATCTGCTCAGCGGCGGGCGATTCGAACTCGCGGTGGGAGCCGGCGCGTTCTGGCCCGCGATCGGCGCCATGGGCGGACCGGTGCGGTCCAATCCCGAAGCGCTGCAGGCGCTCGAGGAAGCTACCGCGATCATCCGCGCCATGTGGCATCCGGGGACGAAGGCGACAGTCGAAGGCACGCACTACACCGTGCACGACGTGCAGTCCGGACCCGCGCCAGCGCATCCGGTCGGGATCTGGTTCGGCAGCGTCGGCCCGAAGGCCAACGCCCTCACCGGACGTATCGCCGACGGGTGGGCCGCGCCCATCCCGCACTACCTACCGTACGAGAAATGGCAAGCGACACAGGACATCATCTCCGCCGCCGCGATCGACGCGGGACGCAAACCGGCCGACATCACCCGGATGGCGCAACTCGTCGGAACGATCACCGACACTCCGGGACCGGTCACCTTGCGCGGCGAGGAACCGATTCGCACCGACGCCGCGGGCTGGGCTCGCGTACTGGCCGATCTCGCCACGGAAACCGGCTTCGACACCTTCGTGTACTGGCCGGAATCCGCCGACGATACCCAGCTTCGCCGCTGGATCGGTGACGTCGTTCCAGCCACCCGCGCCTTGTGCGCCTGACCGTCCCCGGCGCGCCACCCGCTACCCGATACTCACCGGGGTGTTCTGCCCCGTGCGGATACGCCATTCGCTCGCCCGCTGCTCGAGAGTCAAGATGATCACACCGTGCATCGGGTCCGGCGCCGAATCGTCGCTACCTCGTGTGCGTTGCCGCGCAACGACCTGCACGAATGTCGGTGCCAACTCGATAGTCTTCTCGAGGTGGTAGTGCACATTCACGTCGTGCAGTGGCCCGTTCGCGCCGAAGACGAAACGCTGTTTGGTCAGCAGTTCGTCCCGGCCGGCGGCCACACTGCCACTGAAGTTCACGAAAGTGCTGTCCTCCCAGAACAATGCGTTCATGCCGTCGGCGTCGTTGGAGTTGAACGCCCCTTCATACCGCTCCAGCACCCGCACTGCCGCATCGATCGTCATCGCTTCTCCTAGCCTCGGTTTGACGCAGTACAACCAAGGCTAGGAGCTCGAGTGCACTTCAGGTAAAGCCCGCCGAGCTGGATCACATTCTGATCGACCCCGCCGCGGCGATTCAGAGGCCCAGCGTGCCCGGGTACAGGAATGCCTCCCGCGGCGGCGACGTCGAATCCAGCCACTCGCTCAGGAATTCACCGAGCGGCATCGAAGTCCGGCTCTGCAGGAACTCCCGGAATTCCGGCATCGAGGCGTGGCCGTCGCGGTGCTCGTCCACGAAATCGCGGATGGCCGTGAAGAACACGTCCTCGCCGAGCAGTTTGCGCAGCGCGTGCAGGAACAGCGGCCCGCGGTAGTAGACCGAGGTGAACTCGTTGCCGACGCCCGGATTCGCGAGCGCGATCTCCCAGAACTCGGGGTCGTCACGGAATTTCGCGATCGTCTCGCGGTATTTGGTGTCGACGTCGGCCTGCTCGACCCGCTCGATCCAGAGGTACTCGGCGGTGTAGCTGGCGAAGCATTCGTTGAGGCAGATGTCGGACCACTGCTTCACCGACATGGTGTCGCCCCACCACTGGTGGGCCAGCTCGTGCACCACGGTGTCCAGGTCGGCCCACGGCGCATAGGTGGGCCGGGTCTGGGTCTCCAGCGCGAACGGGATCGCGGCGTCGACGTAGATCCCGCCCGCGACGTCGAACGGGTAGGGACCGTACAGGTTTTCGAGGAAGTCGAGGATTTCGGGCAGGCGCTGTTCGTCCTCGCGGTTGGCCTCGGACTCCGGCGCGAAGGCGCTCAGCACCGGGGTGCCGTTCGCCCGCCGCTGTTCGAGGAAGGTGAAGTGGTCGACCGCGACCGTGGTCAGATACCCGAGGACGGGCGACCTGGTCTCCCAGGTGGTGACGAGCCTGCCGTCGCGCACCTCGTGCACGGTGCGATCGCCCGTCGACATCACCTCCCAGTCGGCGGGCACGGTGGCGTGCAGGGTGAACGTCGCCTTGTCCAGCGGTGTGTCGTTGAGCGGATACCAGGTGCTCGCGCTGTGCGGCTGGCCGACGGCGAACGCGCCGCCGCTCGGCGCGTAGGTCCAGCCCTCGCCCGCGGTTTCGGCGGGCTGACCGGCGTAGTCGACGATGATCCGCATCGGCAGGCCGGGCGGCAGCGGGAGCAGCGGGGTGACGACCAGTTCGCGATCGCCGTCGCGGGTGAATCCCGCGGGCTGCCCGTTCACCGTCACCATCAGCACCTCGGGGCCGCGGTAGTCGAGGTTGAACTGGGCCAGCGGCTGGGTCGCGCCGGCATCGATGCGCGCGGTGCCGCGCAGGAAGGAGGTGGGCGGGTCGTAGTCGAGCGTCAGCTCGTAGTGGTCGACGTCGTAGCCGCCGTTGCCGTCCAACGGGTAGTAGGGGTCACCCAACCCCGGCGCCCCGATCAGCCCCTGGTCCGCGCCGACCGGGCGGATACCGAGCGTCAGTATCGCCAGGATCGCGCAGAGGGAGGCCGACCATCGCATCTGGACAGGTACCTTTCGCCGGATCGAGCCCCGCGGACAAACCCCATCGTCCCAGCCCCGCGGCGAGACTCCTAGCCCAGGTCGCCGGGCAGCTGCTGCGGGTCGAGCAGCAGGCGTTTGGTCGCCGTGCGCCGTACCCGCGCGGCCAGCGCCAGGTTCGCGGTGAGCAACTGCCATTCGACCTCGGTGATCTCGCCACGTGCCCGCTCGATCACCGCGCTGTCGCGGGTACCCCACGCGATCGGCATGGCGGTGACCAGCTGCCAGCGTTCGCCCACCTGCCGCGGCGCGCTGTCGGTACGGACCGCGACGGCGGGCACCCGCTCGCCGGGCTCGGGCGCGTGGCCGGGCAGCGTGCGCACCTTGCGGGTGATCAGCGCCCAGCTGCGCGTGGCCGCCGTTGGCTCGGCGACGTCGACGAGGGCGAGCAGCACGATGCCGGACGCCTCGGTCTCGGTGACCACGGCGGGCACCAAAGCACCGTCCTGGTACAGCTTTTCGATACTGGAGCGGTGCGGAGTCCACAGCGCGACCCACAGCGCGATCGCCGCGACGAGGACACACACCACCGCGAGCAGGTACCCCCACGCCTGCCCGCTCCACAACAGCGCGGCCGTGGCCGCGACGGCGAGCCCGGCCACCAGCAGCGCGACCACGCGCAGCCTGCGTAACCCGGTGAACGTCTCGTTGACCGCATGAGCGTGCTCACGGTCGACCACGAATTCGAAGCGGCGCACGGTTCCTTCCTAGCACAAGTTGCGGAGGAGTTTCCTCCACTTATCTGCCGGGGACTTCACCGCACGGTACCGCGATCCGACCTGCCGATCAGCGCTACGCGCCGTCACCGATCGGCGGTCCGAGCAGATCGTCGGCATCGGTGATGCGGTAGGCGTACCCCTGCTCGGCGAGGAACCGCTGCCGATGCGCGGCGTACTCGGCGTCGAGGGTGTCGCGGGCGACCACGGAATAGAAATGCGCCTGTCCCCCATCCTGTTTCGGCCGCAACAGCCTACCGAGGCGCTGCGCCTCCTCCTGCCGCGAACCGAAGGTGCCCGACACCTGCACCGCCACAGACGCTTCCGGTAGATCGATGGAGAAGTTCGCCACCTTGCTCACCACCAGCACCGGCACCTCGCCGGACCGGAACGCGTCGAACAGCGCCTCGCGTTCCTTGTTCTTGGTCGCGCCCGTGATCACCGGCGCGTTCAGATCGATGCCGAGTTCCTCGAGCTGATCCAGGTACGCGCCGATCACCAGCGTCGGCGCGTCCTTGTGCCTGGCCAGGATCGACTCGACCACCGGGATCTTGGTGCGCGCGGTGGAGCACAGCTTGTAGCGCTCCTCCGGCTCCGCGGTCGCGTACGCCATCCGCTCGGCGTCGGTGAGCGTCACCCGCACCTCGATGCAGTCGGCGGGCGCGATCCAGCCCTGCGCCTCGATGTCCTTCCACGGCGCGTCGTAGCGTTTCGGGCCGATCAGCGAGAACACATCGCCCTCGCGGCCGTCCTCACGCACCAGCGTCGCCGTCAGGCCGAGCCTGCGGCGCGACTGCAGGTCCGCGGTCATCCGGAAGACCGGCGCGGGCAGCAGGTGCACCTCGTCGTAGATCACCAGGCCCCAGTCGCGGCTGTCGAACAGCTCCAGGTGCTTGTACTCGCCCTTGGTCTTGCGGGTGATCACCTGGTACGTGGCGATCGTGACCGGGCGGATCTCCTTGCGCTCACCGGAGTACTCGCCGATCTCGTCCTCGGTCAGCGTGGTGCGCGCCAGCAGTTCGCGGCGCCACTGCCTGCCCGCGACGGTATTGGTGACCAGGATCAACGTGGTCGCCTTGGCCTTGGCCATGGCGGCAGCGCCGACCATCGTCTTGCCCGCGCCACACGGCAGCACCACCACGCCCGAGCCACCGGCCCAGAACGAGTCGGCGGCCATCTCCTGGTAGTCGCGCAGGTGCCACTTGGCGTCGGTGTAGTCCAGGCCGATGTCGTGCGCCTCGCCGTCGACGTAGCCGGCCAGGTCCTCGGCGGGCCAGCCGATCTTCAACAGCATCTGCTTGATGTGGCCGCGCTCGGACGGATGCACGATCACCGTGTCGTCGTCGATGCGCGCACCGAGCATCGGCGCGATCTTCTTGTGCCGCAGCACTTCCTCGAGCACCGCGCGATCCAGGCTCACCAGGCACAAACCGTGCGCCGGATGCTTGACCAGCTGCAACCTGCCGTAGCGGCCCATCGTGTCGACGATGTCGACCAGCAGCGGCTGTGGCACCGCGTACCGCGAGAAGTTCACCAGCGCGTCGACGACCTGCTCGGCATCGTGGCCGGCCGCGCGGGCATTCCACAGCGCCAGCGGCGTGATCCGGTAGGTGTGCACATGCTCGGGCGCACGCTCCAGCTCCGCGAACGGCGCGATGGCCTGCCGCGCGTTGCCTGCCAGCTCGTGCTCGACCTCGAGCAGCAGGGTCTTGTCGCTCTGCACGATCAATGGGCCGTCGGTCACAGTGCTCCTCGGCGGCCGGAGCCGCGGGTTCTGGGCCTCGCGACCCTCGACTCAGCACTCGAGACGGGCGCCTGCTGCGCACGCGCTTCGACTGCTGGGGCGAGGGGCAGCCCCGAACGGGCTCGTCAGCCCTGTGCGGGGTGCGTTCGGCCGGGATGTTTCTCCAGTGGGTACCGACGCGATGGGCGCTTCGGCAGCCTTTGTCGATTGTACGGATCGGGACCGACACGACCTGGGCCGATTCGGCCGCCCGCGCGATAGCCGGGGTCCAGCGGGTGTCGACTGGACCGCGACAAGGCCTAGCTGACCAGGTCAGACTCGACGAGTGCTTCAGACAACGGCGGTAATCGGGGTTGCGGCGGCGGCGCTCGGCATGGTGCTGACGCCAGGGCCGAACATGATGTATCTCGTATCACGGACGGTTTCGCAAGGACGGCAAGCGGGAATGATCTCGCTGGCCGGGGTCGCGGCGGGGTTCGGGGTGTATCTGCTGGCCGCCGCGGCGGGGATCACGGCGGTGTTCGCGGTGGTTCCCGGGCTGTATGTGGCGATCAAGCTGGCCGGCGCCTGCTATCTGCTGTGGCTGGCCTGGCAGGCGGTGCGGCCGGGCGGGTTGTCGGTGTTCGCGCCGGCCGACCTGCCGATTGATCCGGCGCGACGGCTGTTCACCATGGGATTCCTCACCAATCTGCTCAATCCGAAGATCGCGATCATGTACATGGCGCTGATCCCGCAGTTCGTCGATCCGGAGCGCGGGACGCTGTGGCTGCAAAGCCTGTCGCTCGGCGCGGTGCAGATCACGGTCGCGCTTACCGTCGACGCGCTGATCGTGCTCGGCGCGGCCGGACTGGCCGCCTTCCTCACCGCGCGGCCGCTCTGGCTGCGGACCCAGCGGTACCTGATGGGGACCGCGCTCGGCACCATCGCGGTGCTGCTCGCCACCGACAAGGCGCGGCCCGCCCCTGCCTGAACTCAGCCCCCACCGCGGCGGGCGAGTGTTCGACGAGGACACCCGCTGCCGCCGGGCCGCGCCACCGTGAGACCCGGCGTCGCGACGTGAAGTGCTTCCGCTCACACGCCAGGGGGCGACACGGTGAGGCCGGGTGGTCGGCGGTGAACTCCTGCGTGTCACGCTGCTGGGTGGTCCTGGCGAGAAGGAGTGAGCGGTGAGTGTTGGGTTGCTGGTGGCGGTGGTCGCGACCGGGCCGTCGGTGACGGAACTGGATTCGGCGGTGACCATGGTGCATCGGGGCGGCGAGCTGCTCGGGGTGATCTCGTTCGCCGCGTCCGGCGCGCTGGTCGCCGCCCGCAAGCGGCTCGATCTGTTCGGCATCGCGGTACTCGCCACCGCGACCGCGCTCGGCGGCGGCATCGTGCGCGACCTGCTGATCGGGCGCACGCCACCCGCCGCGTTCACCGACCTCACCTACCTGTCCGCTTCCCTGCTGACGGCCTTCGTCCTGTACTTCATCGCGCCGTCGCCCCGGCTCACCAAGGGCCCGCTGGAAATCGCCGACGCGATCGGGCTCGGCCTGTTCTGCGTCACCGGAACCGTGATCGCCGACTCGGCGGGTCTCGGCGCGCCCACCGCCGCGCTGCTCGGCATGACGACGGCGATCGGCGGCGGCGTCCTGCGCGACGTGCTCAGCGGCGAGGTGCCGCGCGTGCTGCGCCCCGACCAGGACCTCTACGCCATTCCCGCCCTGTTCGGCGCGGCCACCACCGCCACCCTGCTGCATTTCGACCTGTACCGGGCGTGGACAGGGTTGCTCGCCGCCGCCGGTGCCATCGGGTTCCGGCTGCTGGCCCGCCATTACCAATGGCACGCGCCGCTGGCCCGCCACGCTCGCGACTGAGCCAAGGGCGTCAGCGCACCGGCATACCCGCGCGCAGGCGCCGCACTCCCTCGTCGATGGTCTCGTCGCGCTTGCTGAAGGTGAAGCGCACCAGGTGTTTCCATTCGCCGGGGTGGTCGGTGAACACACTCACCGGCACCGCGACGACACCGAGACGCGCGGGCAGTTCGCGGCAGAACGCCAGCCCGTCCCGCGCGCCGAGCGGGCGGATGTCGGCGCAGACGAAGTACCCGCCGGAGCTGGCGGCGACGCCGAAACCGGTGTCGCGCAGCGCGGCCGAGAGGCGCAGCCGCTTGTCGGACAGTCCGTCACGCATGGCGCGCACCCAATCGAGTTCGGCGTTGATCGCGTGCGCGACCGCCGGCTGGAACGGCCCGCCACCGACGAAGGTGAGGAACTGTTTGGCCGCGAGCACGCCGTCGAGCAGCGGCGCGGGCGCGCACACCCAGCCGATCTTCCAGCCGGTGACATTGAAGGTCTTCGCCGCGCTGGACACCACGATGGTCCGCTCGCGCATGCCGGGCAGGGTGGAGATGCTGATGTGCTCGGCGCCGTCGTAGACGAGATGCTCGTACACCTCGTCGGCCAGCACCAGCAGATCGTGTTCGCCGGCCAGCTCGGCGATGGCGGTGAGATCGGCGCGATCGAGCACCGAGCCGGTCGGGTTGTGCGGTGAATTGATCACCAGCATGCGGGTTTTCGGGGTGATCGCGGCGCGCAGACTATCCAGGTCGAGCACGAAACGGTCGCCGTCGGGGACCAGGCGCGCGGTCCGGCGCCGGGCACCGGCCAGCGCGACCGCGGCGGCGTAGGAGTCGTAGTACGGCTCGATGAGCACCACTTCCTGGTCCGGCTCGACCAGCCCGAGCAGGGCGGCGCTGATTCCCTCGGTGGCGCCGACGGTGACCAGCACCTCGGTGGCCGGGTCGTAGGCGGTGCCGTAGCGGCGGGCGCGGTCGTCGGCGATCGCCTGGCGCAGCACCGGCATGCCGCGGCCGGGCGGGTACTGGTTGAGCCCGTCGGCGATGGCGGCCCTGGCGACCTCGAGCATGCCAGCGGGCCCGTCGGTATCCGGGAATCCCTGACCCAGATTCACCGCGTCGTGGCGGACGGCCAGTTCGGTCATCTCGGCGAAGATGGTCGATCCGAACGGGCGCAAACGGGAGACAGTGGGCGGCGCAGACGACATCTCCGCAGCGTATCCCACTTTTCGACTACGTTGCCGACCGATAGCGAACACGCATGTTTCACAAACGTTTTGGCGGGTTGACCTGCGCTATTGTGCGATCACCCAGGCTGAGCTAGCCTCGCCGTGTTCTACCTCACACACCACTGCGTGGTGGTATATCGAAAGGGGCTCCTTATGGCCTCACCTCTGCTCGATTTCATCGCCGGACCGGCTGCGTCGGAGGTTGCCGGTTCCGCTCTGCGATTCATCCACGACCATCTGCTGGGCAGCCCGATCGTGGACTACTTCACCGGCTCGGCGACCCCGGACAACAACATGGGTTCCTCGACCGGCGACCACAACCTCGGTTCGTCGACCGGCGACCACCAGTGGGGGTCGACCTACCCGTAGACACTCGCGGCATCGGACCGGATCGCGCGGGTCCGGTCCGATGCGAGGGGTCAGCGCAGCCGCGCGCCCGACAGCTTCATCACATTGGCGAAATCGTAAGCAGCCCAGACTTTTCCGTCGCGTACCGAGAATCCGAGGACGCGCACCGGCCGCCCGAACGGCGAGTTCGGATCGGTGAGCACGAGGCCCGATTGCCCGTTCACCGCGGCGAATCCCATGTCCAGCCCCGGTTCTTCCAGGTGCTTGCGCCACAGGCCCAGCGCCAGGCGCGCGATCTTCTCCGCTCCCGCAACCACATTCAGTGCGGTCTTGGTCGTTCCGCCCGCATCGGCGACGAAGGTCGCGTCCGGATGCAGGGTGGCCGCCACCGCCACCACGTCGCCGGTCGCCAAGGCGGCGAGAAACTTGTGCACCGCCTGATCGTGCACCTCGTCGGTGACCGGTTCCGGCGCCTTCGCCGCCGCCTTACGCGCCCGCACGGCCAATTGCCGTGCGGCATCAACGGAGACACCCAGGATCTCGGCGATCTCGTCGAACGGCACATCGAGGCTGTCGTGCAGGACCAGCGCAACACGCTGCTGTGGTGTCAGCGCGTCGAGCACCACCATCGCCGCCATCCGGCTGTCCTGATTGCGGACCACCACATCCAGCGGATCAGGGGTGCGCGACGGCGTGGTGACGATCGGCTCCGGAAGCCACTGCCCCACATAGGTTTCCCGGCGCACCACCGCACTGCGCAGATGATCGAGGCAGATCCGGCTGACCACCGTCGTCAGCCAGGCACGCAGATCGTCGATCTCGGACTGGTGCACCCCGGCCATCCGCAGCCAGCTCTCCTGCACCGCGTCCTCGGCGTCGCCGACGCTACCGGTGAGCCGGTAGGCGACCGAAAGCAGGTGCGCTCGATGCGATTCGAACAGGTCGGCGAGAAGCGGGGAAACCATCGTCGATGATCCTACGGACCGGAAAACCTGCTGAGAAACCGGGCGTCGACCTGTCAGGATGACACGATGTACGAGCACACGCTCACCGACGGCACGGTCTGGCTCACCCGCCCGGCCGGCGCCGACATCGACCGCATCACCGAGTGCTGCCAGGACCCCGAGGTGGGCCGCTGGACGACGATTCCCGTCCCGTACAGCCGCTCGGACGCCGAGCAATTCCTCGACCTGGTCGTCGCACCCGGCTGGGCGGGCAACGCGCCCGTCTGGGCGATCCGCACCGCCGAGGACGGGCAGGTCGAAGGCATGATCGGCCTGCACGCCCGCAGCCCCGGCGTCTGCGAGATCGGCTTCTGGCTCACCCCCGGCCACCGTGGCCACGGCCTGATGTCACGCGCCATCGCCCTGGTCTGCGGCTTCGCCTTCGCCCCCGACGGCCTGGCCCTGGCCCGCATCACCTGGCGCGCCATGGTCGGCAACCACCCCTCGGCCGCCACCGTCCGCCGCAACGGCTTCCACTACGAAGGCACCGCCCGCCTCGGCGGCATCCAGCGCGGCGCCCGCGTCGACGAATGGCACGCGGCCCGCCTGTCCACCGACCCACCCGGCCCCGCCGACACCTGGCCCGCCGACATCGCACCCCACTGAGCTACCTCCGTCCAGCGCGTCGGCGACATCCCGGGCGTGCGGCGGCGGGTTCGAGTGCACGCGTCGGGAGACTGGTCGCCGCGGATGGCCGACCACGATGTTCGCGTGAAAGCCTGGTGATCAATCGGCCGGCTGCTCAGTTCGGGCGGGTGGACGCGCGACGGGCGGTGCCGCGGTGGGCCGTGATCGTCGTCGGGTCCTCTGGCCAGGCGTGTTTCGGGTAGCGGCCGCGCAGGTCGGCGCGGACCTGGGGCCAGCCGTTCTTCCAGAAGCTGGGGAGGTCGGCGGTGACGGCGACGGGGCGCTGGGCCGGGGAGAGCAGGTGCAGCAGGATCGGGGAGCGACCGTCGGCGAGGGTCGGTGGGTCGGTCCAGCCGAAGATCTCCTGGACCTTCACGGCCAGGACCGGCGGTTCGGCGCTGTAGTCGAGGCGGATGTGGCTGCCGGAGGGGACTTCCAGGCGTTCGGGGGCGAGGTCGTCGAGCCGGGCGGCCTCCGGCCATGGGAGCAGGCGGCGCAGGGCGGTGCCCGCGTCGATGCGGGCGAGGTCGGATCGGCGGCGGGCGGTGGCGAGTTCGGTGCCGAGCCAGTGGTCGAGGTCGGCGAGGAGCGCGTCGTCGTCGACGGCGGGCCATGGGGCGCCGAGTGCGCGGTGCAGGAAGTCGAGACGCTGCCGTAAGTTGCGGGCGTCGTCAGTCCAGCGCAGGAGCTCGAGCCCCTCGGACCGCAGACCCTCGCGCACCGCCTTCTCCACCAACCACGTATCCGGTTCGCGCAGCGCCTTTTCCGACAGAACGATGGCCCCGAGCCGCTCCACC
The DNA here is from genome assembly GCF_053608525.1 of Nocardia sp. NPDC055029. Lineage (NCBI taxonomy): Bacteria > Bacillati > Actinomycetota > Actinomycetes > Mycobacteriales > Nocardiaceae > Nocardia > Nocardia sp. NPDC055029. The sequence continues at coordinate 79,523 of NZ_JBSGVQ010000022.1, read as the reverse complement.
CGCCGGGCAACCACGTCACCCGACTCCCACCGCACCTCCTCGGCCCGCGTCACCAACCCGGGTGCGGCCTCCCTGGCGAGATCCTCATCAGCGATGGCCGCCAACCGAATTCGCCCCTCGGACCGCCCCGGATCTCGATCGGCCACCGCCACCGCGAGCCATTCCGCCCCGAGACCGGAACCCGGCGGCACAGTCACCGCCGTACCCCCAGCCATGAGATACGAAGACCCGCTCGCCCGCCGCTTAGCCAGCCGCTCCGGATGCGCCAGAGCGATCATGAGCGCGGCGACATCCGCAGCCGACGCCGATTCAGGCCTCGCATCGCCACGCGCGGCGACTGATGACGATCCGGACATCGCGCCGCCGGGCTTATCGACAGCCGATGCGGATCCGGGCCTGACGACGTCGCGCGTACCGGTCGATACCTCGCCGGATCGGCCGGTCCTGTCTGGTGCGGACTTGCCTGCCGCGGGGCCGTCGGCGGGCAGGTCGGTCGCGGCGACCAGTGTGGTCAGGCGCTGAACTTCCTTCGTCCAGCGGGTTGGGCGTTCGGCGCGCAGGGCGCGGAGTGCGGCGGCCGCGTCGACGCCCGGGGCCAGGGAGTCGTCGTCCATGAGGACCACCATTTCGGCGGCGGCGCGCGCACCGACGTGGGCGGCGCCGTCGAGGAGGGCGCGGGCGAGGCGGGGATGCAGGCCGAGGGCGGACATGGCGCGGCCGCGTTGGGTGATGCGGTCGGTATTGTCGAGGGCGCCGAGGGCGCGCAGGACGGTGCGGCCAGCGGCCAAGCCGCCTTCGGGTGGAGCGTCCCACCAGGCGAGGCCGGTGCCGTCGGGGGTTCCCCAGCAGGCCAATTCCAAGGCGAGGCGGGTGAGTTCGGCGGTGCGGATCTCGGGTTCGGGGTAGGCGGGCAGGGTTTGGTGCTCGTATTCGGGCCAGCAGCGCCACGCGTAGCCAGGAGCTTCACGGCCTGCGCGGCCTGCGCGCTGTTCGGCGACCGCGGCCGAAACACGGACGGTCGCGAGGCCGGAGAGGCCTCGACGGTGGTCGATGCGGGGCACCCGCGACAGACCGGAGTCGACGACCGCGCGGACACCGGGCACGGTGAGGCTGGATTCGGCTACCGCCGTTGACAACACGACGCGACGCCGAGCACCCGGCCGCAAGGCGGTGTCCTGGACCGAGCTGCCCAGCCTGCCGTGCAGCGGTACCACGTCGACCTCGCCGAGATCGCGCAGCAGACCCGCCGTCCGGTTGATCTCGCCGACCCCGGGTAGAAAGACCAGCACGTCCCCGGCGGTGGCGGTCAGCGCGCTGCGGACAGCCCGCGCGACCTGCGCTTCGATCCGCTCCCGTGGCAGCGCAGGCACGTAGTCGACGTCGACCGGATAGGCCCGCCCGTGTACTTCGATGACCGGCGCGCGCACCGCCCCCGGCGATGGTGGGGCGTTCCCACCGGAGCCGGACGCGGACGACGCGACAGACCCGTCCCCCGCGCCGAGCAGCACCGCGAGCCGATCCGCCGCCACTGTCGCCGAGGTGGCGAGCACCCGCAGGTCCGGCCGTAGCCCCGACCTGGCGTCGAGCAGCAGCGCCAGCAGCAGGTCGGCGTCCAGGTGCCGCTCATGGCACTCGTCGAGGACCACGGTGCCGACCCCGGCAAGTTCCGGATCACTCTGCAACCGCCGCACCAGCAACCCCGAGGTCACCACCTCGACCCGCGTCCTCGGCCCGACCTTCCGATCCCCGCGCACGGCATACCCGACGGCCTCCCCCACCTTCTCCCCAAGCAACGCCGCCATCCGCGCCGCCGCCGCCCGCGCCGCCAAACGCCGCGGCTCGGCCACGACGACCCGCCCCTCGGTCTCGGCAGCCAAGGCCAACGGAACCAGCGTCGTCTTACCTGTTCCCGGCGGAGCGACCAGCACCGCGACCCCGCGATCGGTCAGCGTCTCGACGATCTCGCCCAGCGCGGGCCGCACCGGCAGATCAGGCAGTTCAGGCAGCTTCATCACCCACCAGTCTGCCGACCCGCAACTACAAGGACAGCACCCACCCGTGGTGTCGACACCGAAATCCTGGCTCGACCGAGTAACCGATGAACATCTGTTCCCCCTACACCGAGTCCTGGTTAAGCTGCGGGAGATGAACACCGAGTTCGTCCTGACCACGCTCGTCATCGTCGCCACACCGGGCACCGGGGTCCTGTTCACTCTCGCCGCCGGTCTGTCCCGCGGCGTCCGTGCCAGTGTGATCGCCGCCTTCGGCTGCACCCTCGGCATCGTCCCGCACGTGATCGCGGCCGTCACCGGCCTGGCCGCGCTGTTGAACACCAGCGCCGTCGCCTTCCAGACGCTGAAGTATCTCGGTGTCGCCTATCTGCTGTACATGGCGTGGAACACCTTTCGCGACAAGGGCGCTCTGGCGATTCCCGATGAACAGGCAGGCCCGGCGCCCTCGGCGCGCACAGTGATCACCTCGGCGATCCTGTTCAATATCCTCAACCCGAAGCTGACGATCTTCTTCTTCGCGTTCCTGCCTCAGTTCGTGCCGAACGGCGCCCCGAATGCCCTGCCACGCATGCTCGAACTGAGCGCCGTCTTTATGCTCGCCACCTTCGTGGTGTTCGCCGTCTACGGCGCGGCGGCGGCCGCGGTGCGCGGCCACATCCTGTCCCGCCCGCCCGTGGTCACCTGGATGCGACGGATCTTCGGCGCCTCGTTCCTCGCGCTCGCCGGGCGCCTGGCTGTCCAGAATCAGTAGTCGGCGGCGCGGGTGCGGAAGTATCGGCGGGTTTCCAGGTCGGCGGGAAGGTAGACCTCGACGGCGATCTCGTCGAGCGCGATATCGAACGCCGCGCCGAAGGTGGTGACCGTGTTGACGAAGCTCAGCTCGGTTCCGCGATACGCCAACCGGATGCGCAAGGCGACCTCCGCCGGGTCGGGTGGCCCCGGCTCGTGCTCGGGTCCGAACGCCGCCAATTCCTCGTATAGAGCGTGCAATTGCGGATCTCCGCCGCGCGCGGCCTGATGGGCAAGGCGGGAGAGCAGGAACGACCGCACCTGCTCCAGGTTGCGCAGCCGCGGCGCGAGCCCGTCCGGACGCAGACCCAGCCGCATCATGTTGACAGGCGGCCGCAACAGTTCCGCGGCAGCGCCTTCCAGGAACACCTCGACGGCACTGTTGGCCAGCACGAGATTCCAACGCCTGTCCACCGCGAGCGCGGGAAACGGCTCGTGCGCGAGCAGCACCTGCTGCACGGTCTCCCGTGCCCGCACCAGATCGGGCTCGTCCAGCGGTTGCTCGCGGAAGACCGGCGCGTGCCCGGCGGCGACCAGCAACCGATTACGTTCGCGCAGCGGCACATCGAGAGTGTCGGCCAAATGCAGCACCATCGCGCTGCTGGGAATCGTGCGCCCCGTCTCGACGAAGCTGACGTGCCGCGCCGATACCTCCGCCTGGATGGCCAGATCGAGCTGACTCAACCGTCTGCGCACACGCCATTCGCGCAGCAGCTCCCCCACCGGACGATCGTGCGTCATGCCCCGAGTCTGCGCCCCACCCGACACCGCCGCCATTACCAGGCGGGTAATCGACGCGCCGCATCGTGTCGGCGACCCTCAACGTCATGGACACCAACAAACAACTCGTCATCGACGGCTTCCGGCGCTTCGCGGCAGGCGATCTCGACGTGCTCCGCACCCTGGTGCACGCGGACTTCGTCGAGCACAGCCCCGGAAACCCCAGCGGGCGAGACGCATTCATCGACTACATCGCGAAAGCACCGGTCGCCGGCGCGCAGCTGGACCTGCACCGGGTCGTCGCCGAAGGCGATTTGGTGGTCGTGCACTACGCCATGACCCCGCCCGGCGCGCCGACCAGCAGCGCCGTCGTCGACATCTGGCGGTTCGTGGACGGACAGATCGTGGAGCACTGGGATGTCGTCCAGCCGGTACCCGAGGCCGACCAGATCCCGAACGGAATGTTCTGAGACGACCGAAGGACGCCCCCGTCGCCGGGAGCGTCCTTCGTGGTCGGGTCAGGCGCCGCGGCGGGATCCGACGGCGGCGGCGAGCCGGTCGAGCTGGGCGGCGGTGACGTTCCAGTCGATGCACGCGTCGGTGATGGACTGGCCGTAGGTGAGCTCGTCGGCCTTGCCGAGGGTCAGGTCCTGGCGACCGGCGACGAGGAACGACTCCAGCATCACGCCGACCACGCCCTGCTCACCGGCGGCGAGCCGGTCGGCGATATCGGTGACGACGTCGACCTGGCGGTTGTGGTCCTTGTTGCTGTTGCCGTGGCTGGCGTCGACCACCACGCGCTGGGCCAGCGAGGACTTCTCCAGCCGCAGCTTGGCCTCGGCGACCGAGGCGGCGTCGTAGTTGGTGCCGTTGCTGCCGCCGCGCAGGATGACGTGGCAGTCGGGGTTGCCGGTGGTGCGGATCAGCGCGGAGCGGCCGTCGAGGTCGGTGCCGGGGAAGACGTGGCTGGCCGCGGCGGCACGCACACCGTCGACGGCGACCTGCACGTCACCGTCGGTGCCGTTCTTGATGCCGACCGGCATGGACAGCGCGCTCGAGAGCTGCCGGTGCACCTGGCTGGCCGCGGTGCGGGCGCCGATCGCGCCGTAGGAGACCAGGTCGGCGATGTACTGCGGGGTGATCGGATCCAGGAACTCACACGCGACCGGCAGGCCGAGCGCGGTGATGTCTACGAGCACCTTGCGGCCGATACCGAGGCCGGTGTTGACGTCGAACGAACCGTCCAGGTGCGGATCGTTGATCAGACCCTTCCAGCCCAGCGTCGTGCGCGGCTTCTCGAAGTACACGCGCATCACCACGTGCAGCCGGTCGCTCAGCTCCTCGGCCTTGGCGGCCAGCTTGCGGGCGTAGTCCAGCGCGGCGGCCGGGTCGTGCACCGAGCACGGGCCGACGATCACCATGAGGCGGTCGTCGTCGCCGTTGAGCACGTCGACGGTGGCTTTGCGGCCCGCGCGGACGGTGTCGGCGAGCTCGTCGGTGATGGGGTGGACCGTGCGGACCTCGGCGGGCGAGCGCAGGGGGCTCACGCTGAGGGTGCGCTGGTCATCCAGATCGGAATGCCGCGAGTCGATATCGGCTGCGGTTGTCATGTGTGGGTTTCCTATCTTCGAGGCCGACCCACGGACTTTCGCGAACCCGTCGAGCCGGTCAGTGTCCGGCTCGGGGGTGGAGGAGGTCAGCGCGCAGGGTCGCAGACCGGCCCACCCAGGGCCGGCTCGCTAAACCAGAAATATGCGCGCTGCATGCCGTGGACTGTACCACCGGTGAAACGTCGCCAGTCAGGGCTAGGTTGCCCGGAGTGTGGACCATCACACCGCCGCGTCGGCGAAACCGCAGGCCCCGAACCCTTGACCTCTACCTTGCTCGAGCTTTTAGCGTCGGTAGTCGACGAAAGGAAATCGACTGTGACAACGCTGGTTACGGGCGCTACCGGAAACACCGGACGCCAGGTGGTACGCGAACTCGTCGGCCGCGGCGAGAAGGTCAGGGCGGTCACGCGCGATGCCGCCGCCGCACGCACCTTGCTCGGTCCGGAGGTGGAGCTGGTCACCGGGACCCACAACGTGCCGTCGACGCTCGACGATGCCTGGCATGGTGTCGACCGACTGCATGTGACGGTGACCGCCGGGCTCGGGCCGGAGCTGATCGGCCGGGCCGTCGAGGCGGGCGTGCGCCGCATCACCGTCGTCTGGGGCGGCGGGGTCGGTCCGGTCGAGGAGGCGATCGCCGAGTCCGGGGTGGAGTGGACGCGGCTGGAGCCGCAGGAGTTCATGTCGAACACGCTCACCTGGCTCGAGCCGATCCTGACCGACGGCGTGGTGCGCGAGCCCTACGACCACCCGAGCGCGGTGGTCCACGAGGCCGACATCGGCGCGGTCGCGGCCGTGGCGCTGCTGGAGGACGGCCACCACGGCCGCGCCTACAACCTGACCGGACCAGCGGCGATCACCCCGCACGAGCGGATCGCGATCCTGGCCGAGGCGGCGGGCAGGCCTGTCGAGTTCGCCAGGATCACCCATCAGCAGGCCGTCGACCGGCTCATGGCGACCGGCGTGTCCCAGGCCGACGCGGACTATGTGATCGGCTGGTACGCCGAGTCCAGCCCGGAGTCGTACACGGTCGACCCGACGGTGGAGCAGGTGCTCGGCCGCCCGGCGCGCACCTTCGCGCAGTGGGCGGCCGAACACGGGCACCGATTCGCCCAGCGCACGTAGTCGCCTGAGCCGGGCGGCAGGGTCGGCCGCTCAGCCCCACTGTCCCGGCTCGTAGTCGCCGATCGACGGCTGAGCCGGGCGGTGGCACCGGTCTGGGCTCAGCCCCACTGACCCGGCTCGTAGTCGCCGGCCGGGGTGCGGGCGATGGCGTTCATCCGGTTCCAGGCGTTGATCATCGCGATGGCGGCGATCAGCGCGGCGGTCTGATCGTCGTCGAAGTGCTTGCGCACCCGCTCCCAGGTGTCGTCGGAGACGTGGCCACCGTCGGCGACGCGGGTCGCCTCCTCGGTCAGCGCGAGGGCGGCCCGCTCGGCGTCGGTGAAGACGGTGGCCTCGTGCCAGGCGGCGACCAGGTTCAGCCGCGTCGCGGACTCGCCCGCGTGGACCGCGTCCTTGAAGTGCATGTCGGTGCAGTAGCTACAGCCGTTGATCTGCGAGGCCCGCAGCTTCACCAGCTCATAGGTGGCCTTGTCCAGCGTCGAGTCGTCGATCACCTTGCTCGCCATGGTCAGCCGCTTGGTGAAGCTGGTCGCGACACGGTTGGCGTAGAGGTCGAAGCGCGGTTCCATGATGGCTCCTTCGTCGTTCTGTGGGGTTCTACAGAGACGACGAGGGAGCCACCCGCGGTGTGACAGCATCGAAGGTGATGCCCGTCACTACCTCTCAGATCAGGCCGCAGAGCTTCTCGGAGAGTTCCCACAGCTCGGAGGCGACCGCGCGGTCCTTCGACGCGCCGGTGCTGCCACAGCGGGCCGGGTATCCGCGCAGGCCGAGCAGGCCGTCGGGGCCGTAGAACGCGCCGGGCACGACATCGGCGGTAGCCGCGAACAGGGTCGGCAGCGCGCCCTGCTCGGCGCTCTGGGCCAGCGTGCGGTTGCCCAGCCACATCACCGCGTCCTGGATCGACTCGGTGTGCGACATGAGTTCGGTCGCGGCGTAGCCGGGGTGCGCGGCCACCGAGACCACCGCCGAGCCCTCACCGGCCAGCCTGTGCTGCAGCTCGTAGGCGAACATCAGGTTGGCCAGCTTGGACTGGCCGTAGGCGAGCCAGCGGTCGTAGCGGCGGCGCTCCCAGTTGGGGTCGTCCAGGTCGATCCGGCCGATGCGGTGCGCGCCGCTGGAGACGGTGACCACGCGATCGGTGATCCGGTCGAGCAGCAGGTTGGTGAGCGCGAAGTGGCCGAGATGGTTGGTGCCGAACTGCATTTCGAAGCCGTCGGCGGTGCGGCGCAGCGGCAGCGCCATCACGCCCGCGTTGTTGATCAGCACGTCGACGCGCTCGATCGAGTCGGTGAAGGCGCGGACCGAGTTCAGGTTCGCCAGGTCGAGCTCACGGACCTCGGTCGCACCCGGCATGCTCGCCGCGACCCGCTCCGCCTTGCCCGTATCTCGACAGGCCAGGATCACCCGGGCGCCCGCGGCGGACAGCGCACGCGCGGTGGCGGCGCCTAACCCACTGTTGGCTCCGGTGACGACGATGGTGCGGCCGGTCTGGTCGGGCAGGTTCGCGGTAGTCCACTTACTCACTGGCGAAAGTCTACTGCGACCTGCGAAAATCGCGAATCGGCAAGAGCCGGTGCGTGGTCCGCACCGGCTCGGCGGCTGTCAGGACTGCGCGAGGATCTCCTCGTCGGTCATCGCGGCGACCTCGAGGTACATCGCGGCGACCGCCTCGAGCCTGCCCGTGGCGCCCGACTCGGCCTCCCGCTCCAGCATGCGCGCGGCCAGGCCGGCGATGCTGCGGGCGGTGAACAGGTCGGCGACCACGGTGTCGGGCGCGTCGAGCCATTCGCGGATGCGGGCCACCGCCGTGGTGGCCAGCACCGAGTCGCCGCCGAGGGCGAAGAAGTCGTCGGTGACGCCGATCCGCTCGGTCGAGAGGACCTCGCCGACCACCGCGGCGAGCGCGCGCTCGAGGTCGGTCCGCGGCGCGACGAATTCCGTTGCCGTCTCGCTCTTGTCGAGCACCGCGCGGACGGCCTTGCGGTCCGGCTTGGCGTTCGAGGTCAGCGGGAGCTCGGCGAGCAGTTCGAGCCGGGTCGGGACCATGTAGGCGGGCACCAGCTCGGCGGCGGCGGCGAGCACGGCCTCGATGTCGAGGGTGGCGTCCGGGGTGGCGACGATCGCGGCGACCAGCTTCGGCGCGGCCGAGCCGACCACGGCGGCCACCGCGTGCCGGATGCCTGGCACCGCGCGCAGGGCACTCTCCACCTCGCCGAGTTCGACCCGGTAGCCCCGGATCTTGACCTGGTGATCGGCGCGGCCGAGGAATTCCAGGCCGCCGTCGGGCAGGTAGCGGGCCAGGTCGCCGGTGCGGTACCAGCGCAGGCCCTCGTGGGTAACGAACCGGTCGGCGGTGCGCTCCGGATCGGCGCGGTATCCGGCGGCAACGCCGTCACCGCCGATCCACAGCTCACCGGTGACCCAGTCGGGGCAGTCGGTGCCCGCGGGCCCGACGACGCGGCACTGCACATTGCGCAGCGGGGTGCCGTAGGGCACCGCGCTCCACTCGGCGGGGACCTCGGCGCCGACGACCTCGCAGATGGTGGAGTGGATGGCGGTCTCGGTCGCGCCGCCGAGACCGGCGAACCGGCACTCCGGGGCGAGGGCGGCCAGCCGGGCGGGCAGGGCGACGTCGACCCAGTCGCCGCCGAGGATCACCGTGCGCAGCGACGGCAGCCGCTCGCCCGCCGCGGCGGTCAGCAGCATGTCGAGCAGGCTGGGGACGCAGTTCAGCATCGAAACCCGGTGGCGGCGGATGAGTTCCACCCAGCGGGCCGGGTCGCCGCGCTGGGCGTCGTCCACGGCGACCACCGCGCCACCCGCGGCGAGCAGGCCGAAGATGTCGTAGACGGAGAGGTCGAACTCCAGGGCCGAGAGGGCCAGCGCGCGGTCATCGGCGCCGAGACCGAAGCGCTCGTTCAGGTCGTCGATGGTGTTCATCGCGGCGCAGTGCGGCACCTCGACGCCCTTAGGCTTGCCGGTGGAGCCTGAGGTGAACAGCACGTAGGCGATGTTCTCCGGATCACCGAAGACGGGGCGCGCCAACGGTTCCGCGTGGGTGCGCGCCTCGGCCAGGTCGATCGCCCTTGCCTCGGGAATCTGCGCGCCACCGACGGTGAGCACCGCGACCGCGTCCGCGGTGCGCAGGATCTCCGCGCGCCGGGCGGCTGGCTGATCGAAGCCGATCGGCACGTAGACCGCACCCGCCGCGAGCACGCCGAGGACCGCGACAACCTGGTCAGGACCCTTGGGCAGCTGCACGGCCACCGAATCACCCGGCGCCACACCGACTTCCCGCAGCGCACCGGCGACGGCCAGCGCATCGGCGGCGAGCTCACCGTAGGTCAGCTGCCCGGCGGGTTCCCAGAGCACCGCGGGCGCCGCGGGATTCGTGGCCGCGTTCGCGAAGAATCCGGTGTGCAGCAGACCGCCGCTGACCGGGCCGGAAGTCGCGTTGACCCGAGCCCGGGTCGCCGCCTGCTCCACCGGGATGCGCACACCGGCCTCGGCCTGCCACCCCGCACCGCCGACCACGGCGGCGGGACCGGACTCGGCGCCACCCAGCGGATCGGCGAGCGCGGAGCTCTGGCCGCCCAGTCGCTCGATCGCCTCGATGTACCGGGCGAACATCACCTCGACCATGCCCGCGGGGAAGGCGGATTCGCGGATGTCCCAGTTGAGCAGGAGGCCGCCGCGGACCTCGGTGATCTGGGCGTCGAGGAGGACCTGCGGGCCCTGGGAGATGATCCAGACCGGGTCGCCGAAGGTGTCGGTGACGGTGTCGGCGAACAGTTCGCCCAGGTTGAGGGCGCTGGTGTAGACGATGGGGGCGAGTACCGGTTCGCCGCGGTGACGGCCGAGGTCACGCAGGACCTCGAGGCCGGAGTAGGCCGAGTGCGCGCCCGCTTCGTGCAGGCGTTGCTGGAGGGCGCGGGCGCGGTCGGCGACGGTGGCGGGTTCGGTGACGTCGACCTCGAGCAGCACAGAGGAGGTGAAGTCGCCGACGACGCCGTCGACCTGCGGGTGCACCGGCTCGCGGTGGAACAGCGGCAGGTTGAGCAGGAAACGGCGCTGCGCCGACCAGCCGCCGATGGTCTCGGCGAATACCGAGGCCAGCGCCATCGCCGGGGTGATGCCGCGGGCGTGCGCGGCGTCGAACACCCGCGCCTTGGCCTGCGGGGAGAGCCAGCGGTGCAGGCGGATCGTGCGGCTGGGGTCCGAGATCTGCTGGGCCTGCGGCAGTTCCGGCGAACCGGGCAGCTCGGGCAGGCGTTCCTGCCACCAGGCGCGGTCGCGGGCGTGCTCGTCGCCGGTGCCCGCGGGTTGCTCGGCCAGGTACTGGCGGAAGGTGTAGTCCTGCGGCGGCAGCTGTTCGCCGTGGTAGAGCCGGGCCAGGTCGGTGATGAGGATGCGGTAGCTCATGGCGTCGGCGGCGAGCATGTCGACATCGAGGTGCAGGCGGGTGCGGCCGTCGGCCAGCTGGGTCAGCGCGATATCGATCACCTGACCGTCCTGCACCGCCATCCGCTGATGGGTGCGCGCGGTCCGCAGCTCCTCGAGCCGCTGCTCGGCGTCCTCAGGGGACGCCTCGCGCAGATCGGTCACGCTGTACACGGCGCGGCCAGGCCGGTCGAGGGTCTGCTGGGTGCCGTCGGGCAGGAACCGGGTGCGCAGCATGGGATGCCGGACGAGCAGCTGCTCCACCGCGTGCTCGAGCCGTTCGGGATCGACACCGGCACCGTCGAATTCGACATAGAGGTGCGCCGCGACACCGCCGAGCTCCTGGGCGTCGGACCGGCCGATCCAGTACGCGTGCTGCATGGGGGCCAGGGCGAACGGGGTCCCGTCATCGGGCACGATCACCGAGTCGCTTGCCGCCGAATCGAAGTCGGCGTCCACCGGCTGCCTGTCGGCGGTCAGGGCACCCGGCGCGGAGACCTCGTCATCGGCAGCGGATGGCACCACTGCGTCGACGTCGCGGGCCGTGACATCGACGGCCGAGTCGGTCGCCGATGCCACGGCGCCCGCAGCCGTCGCGCTCGAGGCTTCGGTGCCGCTCACCGCGAGGTCGTCGGGGTCGGCGCCGTTGAGCAGGGCGAACCAGGCGTCGACGGTGGGGTGGGCGGCGAGCAGGGCGAAGTTCACCGCGATGCCGCGCTTGCGCCAGCCGCCCGCGAGCTTCATGGTGCGGATCGAGTCGAGGCCGAGCTGGATGAGGTCGGTGGCGTCGGCGACGTCCGAGGGGGCGAGGTCGAGGTGGCGGGCGATCGCGGCGCGGATCTCGGCGCGGTCGATCACGACGCCTTCGGGTGCTGTATCCATCTGCCGGTTCACTCCTTGCTCGCCGTCCGGGGCCGGACGGATTTCGGTACTGCCCGGCGGCAGCCTACTTCATTGAGATAGGGTTGCCTAACCTATGCAAGGTTAGCCTGCGACGCGGGCACCGAGCTACCGGTCTCCCCACCCGCGGCTATGCCGGATCGACCAGCGGGAGGGCCGAGGCCGGGTGCGAGAAACACGCGGCGTGAGCCGCCAGAGCAGCGAGGCAGAACGTGACGTCGACATCGGCCGAAGCAGACCACCGCGAGGGCTACGTCCCCTTTCCCGAGGCCGTGGCACAGCGGTACCGGGCCGACGGCTACTGGGCCGGACGCACACTCGGCGACCTGCTCCGCGACTCCGCGCGCGCCCAGCCGCAGCGTCCGGCAGTCCGCACCGACGGTGGCACCCAGACCTACACCGAACTCGACGCGGCCGCCGACCGGATGGCGCACGGCCTGCTCGCCCTCGGCATCAACCCCGGCGACCGGGTGATCGTCCAGCTGCCGAACATCCCCGAGTTCGCCACCGCCCTGTTCGGCCTGCTGCGGGCAGGCATCATCCCGGTGCTCACCCTGCCCGCGCATCGCCGCGCCGAGATCGAGCACCTCGCCGCGCTCTCCGGCGCCGTGGCCTACCTGATCCCCGACACCCTCGGCGATTTCGACTACCGCGAGCTCGCCACCACGGTGCGGCAGGCGGTTCCGTCCCTGCGCCACGTCCTCGTCGCGGGCGAGCCGGGTGAGTTCACCGCACTGGATTCGATTGCCCGCGACGGCGATTCGCTGCCCGAGATCGATCCGTCCGAGATCGCGCTGATGCTGGTCTCCGGCGGGACCACCGGCCTGCCGAAGCTGATCGCCCGCACCCACGACGACTACGCCTACAACGCCACCGCCAGCGCCCAGGTCTGCGAGCTCACCCCCGACGACGTCTACCTCGCGACACTGCCCGCCGCCCACAACTTCCCGCTGGCGTGCCCCGGCATCCTCGGCACCGTCGCCACCGGCGGCGCGATCGCCTTCACCCTGGACCCGAGCCCCGAGGCCGCGTTCGCCGCGATCGAGAAGCACGGGGTGACCGTCACCGCCGTCGTCCCGCCGCTGGCCCAATTGTGGAGCGCCGCGGTGGAATGGGAGGACGCCGACCTGAGCTCGCTGCGCCTGCTCCAGGTCGGCGGCGCGCGCCTGGCCGAGGTCAACGCCCGCGACGTGGAACCCGCACTGCGCTGCCGCCTCCAGCAGGTGTTCGGCATGGCCGAGGGCCTGCTCAACTACACCCGCCTCGACGATGACGACGAGCTGGTCTGCACCACGCAGGGCCGCCCGCTCTCCCCCGCCGACGAGCTCCGTGTCGTCGACGCCGAGGGCGACGATGTCGCGCCCGGCGAGGAGGGCGAACTGCTCACCCGCGGCCCCTACACGCTGCGCGGGTATTACCGTGCGCCCGAACACAATGCGCGCGCCTTCACCCCCGACGGCTACTACCGCAGCGGCGACCTGGTGCGGCAGCTGCCCACCGGGCACCTGGTGGTCAGCGGCCGGATCAAGGACGTGATCAACCGCGGCGGCGAGAACATCTCCTGCGACGAACTCGAGGAGCACCTGCTCGCGCACCCCGCCGTGCGGCACGCGGCGGCGGTCGGCCTGCCGGACGCCTCGCTCGGCGAAAAGGCCTGTGTCGTCCTGGTTGTCACCGGTGAGCTGCCGAGCCTCGGCGAGATCAAGACCTTCCTCACCGAGCGCGGCCTCGCCACCTACAAGCTGCCCGACGTTGTCCGGCAAGCGGATTCGCTCCCGATCACCGCCGTCGGCAAAATCGACAAGAAGGCCCTGCGCACTGATTTCGCGTGAACATGGGTAACTCGCCGGGAACGCCCGGCCCGGGCCGACGGCTGCAACCGTCGGCCCGGCCGCGCAAGTCCCGCGCACCCCACGACCGGCAGAAGTCGCGGGGAGGCGGTCAAGCCTTGACTACGTAGGGCGCGACGCTGCCGAGCTTCTCGCAGGTCTCCTCGAACTCACGCTCGGGACGCGACTGCCCGACGACGCCGGCACCGGCGCGCAGCCACGCGCCCTCACCGGTCTGGTAGATCGCCCGCAGCACCAACGTCGCCTCCATCGCACCGGTCGGCGAAACACACACCACCGCACCGGAGTACAGGCCACGCGGATCGTGATCGTTACGGAAGACGGAGTCGACGCCCTCGCGCTTGGGGATGCCGGAGGCGGTCACCGAGGGGAACAGCACCTCGAGCGCGTCCCAGCTGGTCCGGTCGGCGGCGAGAGTGCCGCGCACGGTCGACGCCAGGTGTTGCACGCTGCCACGCTCGCGCACCGCCATGAAGTCGGAGACGGCAGGCGTGCCCGGCGCGGCGACCTCGGTGATCTCGGCGAACGAGGTCTGCACCGAAATGGCGTGCTCCACGATCTCTTTCGGATCGGCGAGCAGCTCGGCGCGGGCGGCGTCATCGGCCTCGACACCGAGCCCGAAGGCGCGGGTCCCGGCGAGCGGCTCGGTGGTGACGATCCGGTCGTCGTCGACCGAGGCCACCAGCTCCGGGCTGAACCCGGCCGCTTCCAGCCCGCCGAGGCGCAGCAGGAAGGAGCGAGCCGGGGTGTTGTTGGCCCGGCCGAGACGGTAGGTGGCCGGCACGTCGACGGCGAAGGGCAGATCGACCTTCCTGGACAGGATCACCTTCTGGTAGTCGCCGGAACGGATCTCCGACACCGCCGTGGCGACGCGCCCCTGGTAGTCGGTCGGGTCGGGCCGCACGTCGACCGGGAACGCGACCGGCAGGTCGGTGCCCTGCGACGCGGCGATCAGATCGTGGATATCGCAGGCCTCGGCGGGGGTGGCGCCGCTGATCCGCACGCCGGTGGCGTCGATGCGGACCTCGATCCGCGGAATCATCAGGTGCACCAGCGGGGTCAGCGGGTTCAGGTAGCGGGTCGCGGCCAGCGAGAAGGCGCAGAACTCGAAACCGATCCAGCCGTAGGCATTGCGGCCGTCCAGCGGCAGCGCGGCCAGCGCGGCGTCGACGACCTGGGCGGGCCTGCCGGTCCACGCGCGCGCGGTGGTCTTGCCACCCCACACGGTGCGCAGTTCACCGGCGTCGAGTTCGACGCTGCCGAGCGGGTCGGCGGCGAACACCCACCCGCCGGGCTGCTCGTACATCACGTACTCGCCGAACCGATCGGCCGCCGCCAGCCGGGACATCGCTGCCGCCGGATCGGTCACATACTCCACCCGTACGGGCTGTTCCGTCGACGACAACGATCCTCCAAGGTAATGCTGACCTAACTTCTTCGTGGTTAGGTTAGCATTACCTCGTGGATTAGCCAGCCAGGTCCGTGGGTATCCTTCGCCACCCCGGCCTGCGGCACGGCCGTGCGCAACGCGCGGTAATCCAAGTTCGGTGCGCCGAGGCGGATCTGCCGCTTGAATGGAGAGATGATCGACATCGGTGGGCGGCGCGGCCCGCGAACGGGACCCATGGCCGACTCGGTGGTCGCCCTGGTCGACGCGGCCTCCGGCGTCGAACGCGAACTGATCGGCAACTGGATCGCCGAGGGCGGACTCAGCCGCGACATCGGCTCCGATGCCCCGGTGACCCAGCTCGACCTCGACGCGAAGGCGATCACCAAACGCCTGGTCGGCAGGCACGACGACCCGCTCGTCGTCCCGGTTCGGGTGCTGTGGCTGCCGCCGGAACGCGATGGCGTCCGCCGGGTCACCTTCGCCGACCTGGTCATGCTGACCAACCCGCGCAAACCGAACCGGCTCGTCCAGCGCAGGCTGCTGCGCACCGAACCCGACCGGCACCGGGTACTCGTCGGCGCGCCCGCACGGCTCAGCGAGCTGCGCACCAACAATCCCGAGGCCGCCGCCCTGCTGCGGGCGGGCACGGCCGAGCCGTTCGCGCGCTCGGTGGTGCGCGCGGCCGTCGTCGCGCTGGAGCGGGCCGAGCGCACCGTCATCGGCGACCGCTACAAGGTGCCGCAGCTGGTGGCCGAGGAGATCCTCGATTCCCCCGAGTTCCAGCGCAAACTCGACTACATCGCCGACGAGACCGGCACCGAACCCGACCAGGTGTATCGCAATGCGGAGAAGGCGCTGCGCGAACTGGTCGCCGCGCAGAGCAGGCTGGTCTCGGACCTGTTCACCCAGGCCATGCGACCGGTGCACGCCTCGACCTGGAAGGTCGACACCGACCTGCCCGGCCTGGACGCGCTGCGCAAGCTCAACCGCAAGCACCCGCTGGTGTTCCTGCCCTCGCACCGTTCCTATGTGGACGCTTTCGTGCTCGGTGACGTGCTGGCGCGCAACGACTTTCCGCCCAACCATGTGATCGGCGGAGCGAACCTCAACTTCTGGCCGATGGGCCCCATCGCCCGGCGCACCGGAACGGTGTTCATCCGGCGCAGTTTCGGTGACGACGAGGTCTACAAGGCGGTCGTCGAGGAGTACTTCGCCTACCTGCTGGCCAAGCGCTTCAATCTGGAGTGGTACTTCGAAGGCGGTCGCACCCGCACCGGCAAACTGCGGCCGCCCCGCTACGGCTTGCTCAATTTCCTCGCCGCGGCGGTACGTTCACGCCGCGTCGAGGACGTGATGCTGGTGCCGGTCTCGATCACCTACGAGCGGCTCAACGAGCTGGGCGCGATCGCGAGTGAGCAGTCGGGCGGCACGAAGAAGCCGGAGGGCATCGGCTGGCTCGCCAGATATGTCCGCAGCCAGCAGCATTCGGCCGGGCGCGTGTATGTGCGGTTCGGCGAGCCGCTGTCGGCGCGGGAACGGCTCGGCGCCAACGGTGATCCGCTCGATCAGCGTCCGATGACGATTCCGCTGCGCGACACCACGACCGGCGAGACCAGCGTGCCCGACGAGTCGGCGCTGCGCGAGAGCGAACGGAAAGCCGTGCAGCGGCTGGCCTTCGACATCGCCGTCGGCATCAACCAGGTCACCCCGATCACGGTGAACGCGCTGGTCACGCTGGCGCTGCTCGGCGTACACGAGCGCGCGCTGACGCTGGGGCAGGTGCGCACGGTGGTCGACCCCGTTCTGGGCTACATCGCCCAGCGCGGGCTGCCCAGTGGCGAGCTGTCGGCGCTGCGTGACGATCAGGGCCTGCGGGTCGTCCTCGAACAGCTCGCGCTCGCCGGTGTCGTCACCGTGTATCGCGGTGGGCTGGAGCCGGTGTACGCGATCGAACCCGGCGCGCACCTGGAGGCGGCGTTCTACCGCAACAGCGCGGTGCACTGGTTCGTCAACCGGGCCATTCTCGAACTGGCCGCGCTGACCGCCGTGGAGGAACCGGGCGATGACCCGCTGCGCTCGGCGTGGAAGGCCGCCTTCGCGTTACGCGATCTGCTCAAGTTCGAGTTCTTCTTCCCCGAGCGCAAGGAGTTCGCCGAGCAGATCATCGACGAGGTGCGGATCATCGTGCCCGAATGGGACGAGAACACCCCCGACGATCGGCTCGATCGCCAATTCCTCGGCGCGCTCACCGATTCCGGCTTCGTGATGGCGCACCGCGTGCTGCGCTCCTTCTTCGACGCGCAGCTGGTGGTGGCCGAGCGCTTGGCCGCGCGGTCGGCCGACACAACGATCGACCGCAAGGAGTTCATCGACGAGTGCGTGGCGGTCGGGAAACAGATGCTGTTGCAACAGCGATTGCACAGTCCGGAGTCGGTCTCGACCGAATTGTTCACCAGTGCGTGGAAACTGGCCGACAATCACGGCCTCGTCGCACCGGCAGCTCCGGGCGCGGAAGCCGAATTGCTGGAACGGCGGCAGGAATTCGCCGAACGGCTCCGTGACCTCGGTGAGCGCATCGCACGGGCCGCGAGCCTCGACCCGTCGAACCGGACCGCGATCTGATGAGCACACTCGCCGAAGCACTGGCCGCTATCCGGTCGGGACCGCAGGGATCGCAGGTCGCCGCCGTCTTCGATTTCGGTGGCACCGTTGTCGACGGGCTACCGCGACGGAGTCTGGCGCGCAGACTGTTCCGTCGTGGTGATGCGCGCAGAGCCGCACTGCTCGGTGGCATCGTGCGCGGTGGAAACGACGGTGACTACGCGCGCGTACTGCAAGCCGTCGAGCGGACCTGGGCGGGTCGAACCGAGTCCGATCTGGAAGAGCTGGGCCGCAGCGCTTTCCGCCGCGAGATCTACGGCAGGCTGTTCCCCGAGGCCTGGCAGCTCGTGCGTGCTCACCAGCTGGCCGGGCACACGGTGGTGCTGGTCAGCGAACTCACCCGGTTCCAGGTGCTGCCCGCCGCCGAACGACTCGGCATCGAGCATGTGCTGTGCACGGAACTGGCCGTGGACGACGGCATCCTGACCGGGCACACCGAGGGCGCCCCGCTGTGGCGTGCCGAAAAGGCGGACGCCGTCGGTGAATTCGCCGCGGCGGCCGAGGTGGAGATCGGCTATGTCTATGCCGACAGCGCCACCGATCTGCAACTGCTCGACCTGGCCGAGATCCCCACGGTGGTCGACCCCGATCCGAAGCTGGCCGAGATCGCCGCCGAGCGAGGCTGGCCCGCACTGACGTTCCGTCCCCGCCTCGCGCCACGCCCCGTCGACTATCTGCGCACGATCGCCGGCTTCGCCGCGCTGCTCGGCGGCGCGCTGGTCGGTGTGCTGCGCAAGTCCTACACCGGCCGGCGCCAGGCCATGGCCGACGCCCTCATGCACGACGCCACCACCGCGACACTCGCCGCGATCGACGTGCGGTTGCGCGTCGTCGGCGCCGAGCACGCCCGCGCCCCGCGACCCGCGGTGTTCCTGTTCAATCACCAGAGCCAGTTCGACGTGATCATCGTGCCCAAGGTGCTCGGCGGGGCGGTCACCGGCATCGGCAAGAAGGAGCTGGCCAATCATCCGCTGTTCGGCCCGCTCATGCGGTTCGTCGGCGTCACCTTCATCGACCGCACCGATACCGAACGCGCCAAAGCCGCGCTCGAGCCGGTGGTTTCCACCCTGCGCGACGGACTCTCGATCGGTGTCGCGCCGGAAGGCACCCGGTCGTACACGCCGCGGGTCGGCCCGTTCAAGAAGGGCGCGTTCCATATCGCCATCCAGGCGGGCGTGCCGGTGATCCCGGTGGTGATCCGCAATGCGGGCGAGATCGCCTGGCGGGATTCGCCGATCGCGCGGGCGGGAATTGTCGATGTCGCGGTGCTGCCCCCGATCGATGTCTCCGGCTGGGACCCCGCCGCGATGGACGACGAGGTCGAGCAGGTGCGGCGGCTGTTCGAGAACACCCTGCTCGACTGGCCGCAGGCCTGAGCAGGCCGGGCGCGGTGGTGCGCCCGGCCGGACTCTCAGGCCTCGAACAACCGCTGCCCGAGATAGTGCCCCGGTCCCGGCACGCCGGGCGGGATCGCGAACACGGCCGAACCGACGGGTGTCGTCCATTCGTTCAGCGCGTCGAATTCCGCCAGCCGCTGCTGCACCGGCAGGAACTGGGTGTCGATATCGCGCTGGTAGGCGACGAACAACAGGCCCGAGTTCGACACCTGACCCGGGGCAGGGGCTTCGTCGTAGTTGAAGCCGCGGCGGAGGAAACGTTCACCGTCGTTGGCGTGCCTGGCCCGCGCGACGTGCGACGAGGGCGGGATGACCGGGATGCCGTTGCGGTCGACCGCTGTCAGGTCGGGCTCGTCGTGTTCGGCCGTGCCGGTCAGCGGCGCGCCGTTGGACACCCGGCGGCCGACGGTGAGTTCGCGGCCGTCGGCGTCGAGTTCGTCCCAGGTGTCGAGGTCCATGGCGATGCGCCGCAGCACCAGGGAGGTGCCGCCCGCCAGCCACGGCGTCGACGCGCCGTCGTCCCACACCAGGCGATCGAAGTCGACTGTGCGCGGGGCGATGTTGACGGTGCCGTCGACCTGGCCCATGAGGTTGCGCATGGTCTGGCCGCGCGGAGCGTCCCGGAAGCCGCGCTGCACCCAGCGCACCGCGACCAGCGATTTCACGTGCTTGGACAGCACCCGCACCGCGTGCGCGACCGTCGTCGCCTCCTCGGCGCAGACCTGCAGGACCAGGTCGGCGCCGGTGTAGGCGGGATCGAGGCGGTCGATGGGGAACGGCGGAAGCTGCCGCAGCCAGCTCGGACGCCGCTCGGCCATGCCCGCGCGGGTGAACAGCTCGGGTCCGAAACCGACCGTGATCGTCAGGCGGGCGGGTCGGGTCGCGAGTTCCGGTTCGGTGTCGGCGAGCGCGGGCAGGCCCTGGGTGAGCCTGGACGCGTCGTCGGTCCAGATCCGGAGCAGGCCGATGATGTCCTCGCGGCCGACACCGGGCGCCAGGTCGAAACCGGCGAAGGCCACGTGCCCGGGTGGCGTCGTCTCGACGCCTGCCTGGTGTGGGCCGTAGAACGGGACGACGTCGAGCGCATCGTCCCCGGCTGGTTCCTCACGTGCGAAACCAGCCGCACCCCAGCTGATTCCGGCCGCGCCGACGACACCCGCCGCCGCGGCTCCCCCGCCGAGCAACCGACGGCGGGAGAGCCTGGGATGCGGATCAGCCATGCGTGGGATGCTCGGTGCCCGGCGTGTAGTTCTCCTTGCCGCCGGCGAAGTCGCGGACCTGCGCGGTGACGACGGTGCTCGAACCGTCGGCGAAGGTGAGCGTGAGTGTTGTTTCCGCGCCGGTGCGCAGCGGCTGCTTCAGATCCATGAACATCAGGTGCTCGGCGCCGGGTTTCAGCGTGACTTCACCGTGCGCCGGGATGGTGATGCCACCGTCCTTGGGGCGCATGGTCTTGGCGCCGGTGCTGTCGGGCACCACCTCGTGGATCTCGACGCGATCCGAGGCCGGGCTGGTCGCGGCGACCAGGGTCATCGGTGTGTCGCCGGTGTTCCTCAGGTTGCCGAAAGCGGCGGACATGCCGGAATCGGCGGCCTTGATCCACTGGTCGCTCATGGTGATCCGGTCACCCGTCGGCGCATCGGGTGCGGGGTCGGAGGCCGAGCAGGCGGTGGCGAAGAAGGTCAGCGCGGACAGGGCCGCCGCGGCGCCGAGACGGCGTGCGAGCCGGGGTGGACGCAGGGCGGTACGCGGGAATGCGGACACGGGAGAACTCCGATCATCGGGGTTGGGTGAGAACCCGAACCGACGCGCGGAGTCGACGAATCGACCGCACGGACAGCGGGATTCGTGGAACGGCGGACTACGCCGGAACGGGATGAAGTCTGGTCGCGGCCGCGGGTGGCGGTCCGCGCAGGCCGATGCCGGGTCGCAGGAGGAGCTGCCGCAGGACCGCGCGTTCCTCGACCGGTGGCAGCCGCAACGCGGGCGCGGCGGGCTCGGTGATCCCGGCCAGCACGAGGACGAGGCGCCGCACGCTGGTGATCGCCCGCCGCGCGCCGATTTCGGCGGCGCGGATCGCCAGCGCGCCCGCCGGGATCGCCACCAGGTGCGCGAGCAGCATGGCGGCGGAGAAGCTGTGGTGATGGGTGTGGCCCAGCGTCAGCGCGGTGTGACCGATGCCCTGGCCGACGGCCAGCACCGCCATGGTCGAGGCCGGACCCTCGCCGCGGGGCAGCGCGGTGACCACGACGCCGATCAGGGCGCAGGCGGCGAACAGCAGCGTCAGCGACGATCCGGTGGGAACCGCGGTCGCGCCACCGAGTCCGTGCGCGAGCACGGCGACCGCACCGGAGGCGGCACCGACCGCCGCGCCACGCAAGCGCGCGGTGTGATCCGTCGGTGAACGCACCCCGCCATGCTACGACCCGCTGTCGTAGGCGGACGGTACAGGGCGCGTGACCAGCGTCTCACCCGGTTCGCGGATTGATCACGTTGACCGCTTGACCTAAATAATGGTTCAGGTTTGATGATGGTCTCACCACCGAATGAGGGAGAACATCATGACCACCACCACCGCCACCCCGACCGCAATCCGCACGCTGCCCGCACTGAACCGGCCGGTCGCCGTCCTGGGTGGCGTGGCCGCCGCCGTCGTGGCGAACTTGATCGTCTGGGGCATCGGCGCGGCCGCGGGCGGATCTTTCATCACTACCGAGGGCGGCAAGGTGATGGACGTCGCTCCCGGCGGCGTGATCTTCATGTCGACCGTGCCGCTGCTGATCGGCCTGACCGTCGCCGTGCTGGTGTCCTACCTGTGGACCGGGGTGCTGCGCGTCGGCGCGGTCGTCGGCTCGGCACTGTCGATCGCGACGATCGCCATGACCGTCGACGCCGATTTCGACACCGCCTCCACCATCGCGCTGTCGGTGATGCACGTGGTGCTGGTGCCGGTGATCGTGGTCGCGCTGGAAGGCGTGCGCAAGAGCATCACCGCCCGTTGACCCCCGCAACGACGAAGGACCCCGCCGGAGATCTCCGGCGGGGTCCTTCGTGTGTCAGTACTTACACCGAGCGGCCGAACAGCAGCTTCCACGGCATCAGCGCCGACTCCAGCTGCACCTTCAGGCTCATCTTCGACGCGCCGAGGGTGCGCTCCTCGAACCGGATCGGTACCTCGGCGATCGTGTAACCCTTCTTGATCGCGCGGTAGTTCATCTCGACCTGGAACGAATAGCCGTTGCTGCGGATCGACGCCACGTCGATCGCGCGCAGGGTGTCGGCCTTCCACGCCTTGAAGCCGGCGGTCGCGTCCTTCACGCCGAGGCGCAGGATCAGGTTCACGTAGAAGTTGGCCCAAGCCGACAGGGCCTTGCGGTACCACTTCCACTCCGCCGCGGTCGAGCCGCCGGGCACGTACCGGGAACCGAGCACGACGCCCGTATCGGCGGAGCTCAGCTTCTCCAGCATCGCCGGGATCACCTCGGCGGGGTGCGACAGGTCGGCATCCATCTGGATCACCACGTCGGCGCCCTCGGCCAGAGCCTGGGTGATGCCCGCGATGTAGGCGCGGCCGAGGCCGTCCTTCTCGGTGCGATGCAGCACGCTCACCACGTTCGGCAGCTCGGCGGCCAGCTTGTCGGCCACCTCGCCCGTGCCGTCGGGTGAGTTGTCGTCCACCACCAGCACGTGCAGGTCGGGGACCGGCAGCGCCGTCAGCCGCTCCACCGCCACCGGCAGATTTTCCCGCTCGTTGTAGGTCGGCACAACAACGGTAACCCTCAAGGGTCGCCCTCCCTGCTCACCTGGTAACGCCTCGCGACCCAGCCAGCGGGCGCGAGGGCATGTCATCGATTCGTGATGACGGTACTCGATCGACCTGACGCCGACCTGAGCGGCCGTGCGGGCCCGTCACCACAGCTGGCGTGCGTGGACCAGCGCGTCGACCACCAGGACCACGCCGAACACCACGAAAAGCACCCGCACCACCGGCGGTCCGAAGCGGGTGATCCACCGCACCAGCAGGCGGTACACCCGGCGGGCGCGCGGCGTCTTGCGCATGGCCAGCGCGAGCACCACCAGTGGCAGCAGCAGGGCTATCGCGCAATATCCGGCCACGATCAGCGGCCACGCCACCGGCAGCGGACGCTGCGCCGACAGCATCGCCAGCGCCGCCAGATACGGCACCGAGGTCGGCACCTTGGCCAGCCCGAGCGTGAACCCGACAACCCCCATCAGCCACGGATACTTCCGCACGGGCCGCACCCAGCGCCCGCCACCACGCATCGTCGTATCCATCGGCAACGCCGCGACCACGATCAGCACCACACCGATCAGCAGCTCACCCCAGTACCGCAGCAGCGGCGTCAACTCGAAGTCGAACAGCCGAACCAGGAAATCGATCCCCAGCACCGTCGCGATCCCGAACGCCACCGACACCGCGAACACGCCACCGAGAAAACTGAACCCACCGACCACCGGCGACCGCCGCGCCAGCCGGCTGTCCGCCACCACCGCCGTGGTGATCGCGACCAACAGCACATCGAGCGCGTCGACCACCGCGAACCCGAGCAACGTGATCAGCAGGACACCCATGACCGTTGCGACCCTACTCGCCGGTCACCTGGGTTCCGGACCACGGTGCGACCCAGTCCCACCCACAACGGCGCCGATCTCGTTAGGCTTTTCGTGCCGGGAGTGCCCGACGAGCACCCGCGATCGTGAAGGGGAAGACATCGTGGCGGAAATGTCATTCGACCCGTCAGCGCTCGACGCGTACCAGCGCGCCGCAGCTCGGGTCGCGGATCTACTTGGTGAAGCGGCTACCAATACCACTACGGCGGCGGGGGTGGATCTGTCCGGGCTCGGGGTGCTCGGGCGGGAGTTCGCCGCCGCGTGGACGGAGGCGGCGGGGTCGCACGCGTCGACGTTGAGTACCGCGGGGAATCTGGTCACCGCGTATCAGGACATTTTGAATCGCTTCGGCGCCGACGTCACCGGGATCGATACCGGGCTGGCGGGCGACCTGCGCGCGACCGAGAGCGAGGTGGCGTGATGGCCACGAAATCCCTGGTCACCGAGACCACGCTGAGCACGATCACCCCGGCCGAGGCCGAAGCCAGGATCGCGCCGGTGGTCGCGCTGCTGGAGGTGCCGTTGCTGGAGCTGCGGAAATCGCTGGGCTCCAACACCTCCGCCGACCCCGATGCCGATGTGGTGGCCGCGCTGACCTCGGCGAGCGACGCCACCACCGCCACCGAGGACCCGCACCGGCTCGGCCTGTACGCACTGGAGTCGACCGAGACCGCGGCTCCCGCCACGCCCGCGTTGCGCCAGACCGCGACCGAGGTCTCGGCGGCCGCTGACCGTGGCCAGAAACTGAGCACCCTGCTCGGACAGGCGCATTCGACCCAGGCGACCGCGGCGGCCAAGGTCGACGCGATCATCGCCGACTTCCGCGCCAAGGCGAAGGCCGCCGCACCCGCGGTGAACGGCAACAACCTGGACGCGATCGTCGAACTCGCGGAGGAGGCGATCCAGGAGGCGGTCGGTGTCGTCGGGAGCGCGAGCACCGAGATGGACCAGTACACCCGCAACACCAAGGAGCTGACCTCCGATCTGGGTGGGACCAACGGCGTGACCGTGCCGCAGGGCGCGACCGAGGTGGCACCGGGCGTGTATGTACTCGGTACCGGCGGCACGTCGACGGACACGATCGACACCGACACCACGACGACCGATCCGGCGACGGCGGCGCAGATCGCGTTGCAGGAGGCGCTGATCGACGGTGGCGTCGCCCTCGGCACCGCGGCGATCGATGCGGGCGTCACCTTCGGCACGCACCTGATCGACAAGATCGCCGAGGTCGCGATGCACGGCATCGACAAGGGCGCCGAGCTGGCGACCACCGGGATCGATACCCTCGCCGCGAATGTCACCGGGACCGAGGGCACGGCGACCAGCCCGGCCACGACGACACCGTCGCCAACCACACCGTCCACCAATGGCGGCGGCAACTCGGGCGGGCTGTTCGCCGGGCTCGGCAACGGCGACACCGCCGCCAAGCCGGAACCCGCGAACAACAACGGCAACAAGCCCGCGTCACCGGCCCCGGCGAGCCAGGCGCCCGCCGTGGAACAGCCACAGCAGCAAGCTCCGGCGAGCACGCCGAGTACGCCCGCTCCAGCGCCCGCGCAGCAGCCGGTCCAGAGCGGGGTGATTCCGCCGTCCGCGCGTCCGCAACAGGATCAGGAGACCGAAAAACCGTCGGCCGCACCGAGGCACGGGCAGCCGGGAGTCGTCCCGGCGCCGGCGTAAGGCGTCCGGATGGACAATCCGTTCGGGGCCTATTTCTCGTCACCGGAGGATCCGGCACGCCGTCGCCCGCAGGGCAAACGGCGACGTCGGCGCAGGCGCGAAGCCGAGCCGCAGACCATCGGCACCAACCCGGAGACGTGGCCGCCGCCGGAGCCGGAACTCTACGACGACGCCTCCGGCCACCTCGCGAACGCCCAGACCGAGCCGATCTACCGCACGCCCGCCGACGAGGACGGGTTCACCGGCGACTGGAACGACTGGACCGACGAGGCCCCCGTCGACGAGACACCGCGCCGCGGTGACGATGTCGACTGGAACGACTGGGCCACCACCACCGCGACCGAGCAGAGCGGCGACCGCGTCGAGATGCCGGTCCTGCCGCGCCTCAAGGACTTCGGTGGCGGTGGGCCGATCGCGCGCAGGCCACGCAAGAAATACGACGACGAGCGCTACGACGATCCGCACGGTCGCACCAAAGCCGCTGCGGCGGTGAAGGGGATCGTCGGCGCGCTGGTCTTCGTCGTCGCGGTCGGCCTGGCGGCCAATATCTTCCTCGGCTCCGACGACAAGCCGGTGGCGGCGAAGCAGGCGGCCGTACCCGGTTCGCCGACAACAGCAACCACCGTTCCCCCGCTGCCGGCGCACGCGGTGGCAGGCTGCGAATCCTTCCGCAGCCAATCCATCACCATCAGCGCCGAGCGCGGCGACACCGCCACTCCCCAAGGCGCGATCCTCGGCTTCGAATACAGCTACTACGTGGACCGCGATGCCGCCAAGGCCCGCACCTACGTCACCGACGACGCTCATGTCGGCGACGAATCCGCCCTCGCCGCAGGCATTTCCACCTTCCCGACCGGCGTCAAGTACTGCATCCACATCACCCGCGCCGACTCCACCGATCCGACGCTCTGGAACGTCACCGTCCAGCAGCAATGGCCCGGCGACGCGGCCATCGAGAAGATCCAGCAGACAATGCGCACCGCGGAGGTCGCCCCTGGCCGCTACCGCATCACCAGCATCGACCACCGTCGATAAGCCATGCGCTGAGCAGACCCGGAAACGAAGAATCCCCGCACCAGAACTGGTGCGGGGATTTCTTGCGACCCTGACGGGACTCGAACCCGCGACCTCCGCCGTGACAGGGCGGCGCGCTAACCAACTGCGCCACAGGGCCGTGATGTATCGCTACATCGCGGGAGCGACTGTACCCCGGTAGCGGGCTCGGGCGTTAACCGAGCAGGTGGGACGATGAATCCGTCATTGACATTGACGTCAACGTCAACAACACTTGTGACGGTGACCACAAGTGCGGCCCAGGAGCGGGCGCGGTCGGCGCGCAAGGACAGTGCCGGGCCGCGGCGGGGCGAACTGCTCGACGCGGCGGGGCGATGCTTCGCGGAGTTCGGGTACGACCAGACCTCGGTGGAGACGATCACCACGCGGGCGCGGGTCTCCCGGGCGACGTTCTACGCGTACTTCTCCTCGAAGGACGAGGTGTTCGGGGCGATCACCGAGCGGGTATGCGCACAGTTCCTTGCCGCGCAGCTCGTGGTGGACATCGAGGTCACCGAGCCCGCCGAGGTAATCGCGGCCACCACAACGGCTTTCGCGGAGGCGGTGTTCGCCAACGGCGCGCTGGTCGCGCTGATCGAGCACCGCGCCGGGATCGATCCGGCGATCGGCGCGCAGTGGTCGCGGGTGCGCACCCGGCTGCGCAAGCGGTTCACGACGTTTCTCGAACGGGTCGACGCGCGC
Source organism: Nocardia sp. NPDC055029 (assembly GCF_053608525.1). NCBI lineage: Bacteria > Bacillati > Actinomycetota > Actinomycetes > Mycobacteriales > Nocardiaceae > Nocardia > Nocardia sp. NPDC055029. Next base: position 52,556 of record NZ_JBSGVQ010000022.1, on the reverse strand, counting down.
GGCGGGATCGACCCGTGCGCGCCACTGTCGCGGGTCGTCGAGACGCTGTCCGACGCACTGCTGGCCGGCGCCTCCCGGCTCGCCGGTACGGGCCCCGACCAGCGTGAACGGTTCATCACCGACCACATCGCCATCGCCGAGCGACTGATCGGCTTCACCCCGGCCGCGCACGACAAGGACCCCCAGTGAAACTGCTGATCGCCAACCGCGGCGAGATAGCCCTGCGCATCATCCGCACCGCTACCGAACTCGGTGCGAGCACCGTCGCGGTCTACGCCGAGGACGACGCGGACAACCCGAATGTGCACGCGGCGGACGAGGCGATCGGGTTGGCGGGCGCCGGGCCCGCGCCCTATCTCGACCACGCCGCGATCCTGGCCGCCGCCAAGGAATCGGGTGCCGAGTTCATCCACCCCGGCTACGGATTCCTCAGCGAGAACGCCGAATTCGCCCGCGCGTGCGCGGCCGCCGGGTGCACGTTCATCGGCCCCGACCCGGCCGTGCTCGATCTGTTCGGTGACAAGTCCTCGGCCCGCGGGACCGCTCTCGCCGCGAGCGTGCCCGTCCTGCCCGCGACCGAAGGCCCGAGCGAGGTCGGCGAGGTCACGGCGTTCTTCGACGCGCGATCCGGCCCGATCATGATCAAGGCACTGGCCGGTGGTGGCGGGCGCGGCATGCGGGTGGTGCGGACGGTCGCGGAGATCGACGACGCCTACCGGCAGTGCGCCGCCGAGGCCCAGCTCGGTTTCGGCAATCCGGCGGTGTTCGCCGAGGCGTTGATGGAGAACGCCCGGCATATCGAGGTGCAGGTTGTCGCGGCACTCGGCGCAAACGGCACCACGGCTCTCGCGCTCGGCGATCGGGATTGCAGTGTGCAGCGCAGGCATCAGAAGCTGATCGAAATCGCTCCCGCCCAGGGTCTTTCGGACACGCTTCGCCGTGAGCTGCACGAGGCGGCGGCCCGTCTGTGCGCGCAGGTCGGCTATCGCGGGCTCGCCACCGTCGAATTCCTGGTCTCCGGTGAGGAATTCGTCTTCCTGGAGGTCAACCCGCGGATCCAGGTTGAGCACACCATCACCGAGGAGGTGACCGGCGTCGACTTGGTCGCCGTGCAGCTGGCGATCGCCCAAGGTGAGACCTTCGACGGGCTCGGCCTGCCACCCGGAATCACCTCCGACGGAGGGCAATCCACCGGCGAGCCCGCCAAAGCCGACGGTATAGCGATCCAGGCCAGGGTGAATATGGAGACGATGGCCGCCGACGGATCGACCATCCCGACCGCAGGCACCCTGACCGCCTTCGCGCCGCCCACCGGTCCCGGCGTGCGAGTCGACACCTTCGGCCGTCCCGGACTCACCCTGAGCCCGCGCTACGACTCGTTGCTGGCCAAGGTGATCATCCGCACCCGCGGGAACTCCTTCCCCTCCGCCGCCCGCAAGGCCGGGACCGCGCTGGCGGAATTCGCCGTCGACGGTCTCCGCACGAACATCGGGTTCCTGCGGGAAGTGCTCGCCGACAGCCATTTCCAGACGGGCATCGTCACCACCGCCTACCTCGGCGAAAACCTGCCAGCGCTGGTCGCGGCCGCCGAGGCGGGACAACCCGAGGTCGCGGTTGCCACCGTCGAGCTGTATCCGGGGCAGGAAGCGGTCCGTGCGCAACTGGCGGGCACTGTGGTCGAGGTCGCCGACGAAGGCGTCGAGATCGGCGGGGGCGGGCAGCTGGTCGTGCTCGAGGCGATGAAGATGCAGCACGTGCTCGCCGCGCCGGATGCCGCCAGGACCATCCGCGTCCTGGTACGCCCGGGGCAGGTCGTCGCGCCGGGCGATCCGCTCGTGATCATCACCCGCACCGGCGCCGACACCACCGGCGGAGTGCAGGCCGACCTGGATCCCGACCGCGACCGCGCCGATGTCGACGAGATCCGCGCGCGTCACCTCGTCACGCTGGATGAATCCCGCCCCGAAGTCGTCGCCAAGCGGCACGGGCTCGGCCGCCGCACCGCGCGGGAGAACATCGCTGACCTCGTCGACGCGGGCAGCTTCGTCGAGTACGGCGCACTGGCCGTCGCCGCGCAGCGCAGCAGGCGCACCGAAGCGGACCTGATCGCCAACACCCCCGCCGACGGCCTCGTCACCGGCCTGGCCACCATCGGCGCCGACCGCTTCGGCAAGGCGGCCGCCGAAGCCGTGGTGGTCTCCTACGACTACACCGTGCTCGCGGGCACCCAGGGCAAGAACAATCACGCCAAGACCGACCGCGCCTTCGAACTGGCCGCCCGCAAGCGGGTGCCGGTGGTGCTGTTCGCCGAGGGCGGCGGCGGCAGGCCCGGCGACACCGACGTGACCGGCATGGGCCTGGACGTGCCGACCTTCCGCGCGCTCGCCGCGCTGCGCGGACAGGTTCCGCTGGTGACGATCGTGTCGGGCCGCTGCTTCGCCGGGAACGCCGCCCTGGCCGGGGTCTGCGACGTGATCATCGCGACGCCGGACGCCAATATCGGCATGGGCGGTCCGGCGATGATCGAGGGTGGCGGGCTCGGGGTCTACCGCCCCGAGGACGTCGGGCCGATCGATGTGCAGCGGCGCAACGGCGTCGTCGACCTGGTCGCCCGGGACGAGGCGCACGCGGTGGCTCTGGCCAAGCAGTACCTGGGCTACTTCCAGGGGCCGGTCGCGGACTACGAGGCGCCCGATCCCCGGCTGGCCAGGCACGTGGTGCCGGAGAATCGGCTGCGCGCCTACGACATTCATCGCGCGATCGAGGCGATCGTCGACGTCGGCTCGGTACTCGAGTTGCGGGCCGACTACGGAGTCGGCATCGTCACCGCGCTGGTCAGGGTCGACGGCGTGCCGTTCGGCCTGGTCGCCAACAGCAGTCATCACCTCGGCGGCGCGATCGACGCCGAAGCCGCCGACAAGATGGGCGACTTCCTGCGGCTGTGCCAGTCATTCGGGCTGCCGATCGTCTCCCTGTGCGACACACCAGGATTCATGGTCGGGCCCGACGCGGAGAAGACGGCCACGGTCCGCCGGTTCAGCGACCTGTTCGTGCTCGGCGCCCAGCTGAGCGTGCCGTTCGGCATGATCATCCTGCGCAAGGGTTACGGCCTCGGCGCAATGGCGATGGCGGCCGGGCACTTTCGCGCGCCGCACTTCACCGTCGCCTGGCCGACCGGCGAGATCGGGCCGATGGGGCTGGAAGGCGCGGTGCGCCTGGGCTTCCGCAAAGAGCTCGCCGCCGCGGCGGACCCGGCCGAACGCGAGACCCTGTTCCAGCAACTGCTCACCCTCGCCTACCAGCAGGGCAAGGCGCTGACCGCGGCCACCTGCTTCGAACTCGACGACGTCATCGACCCCGCCGACACCCGCGCGTGGATCGCCACACTGGCCGACTAGCGGCGGCCTCGGTCGCGCCATGAGATCAGCGCAGGTTGTTGCGGTCCAGCCAGTCGGAGATGGCGGCGGCGAGCAGCTCCGGCTGGTCCTCGGGGGTGTGGTGGCCCGCCACCTCGTCGTAGCTCTGGATATGCAGGTTGGGGATGGTTTTCGCGCACCAGTCGATGACGGCGGGTTCGGTCATCGTCCCGTACGCCGGCGTGAAGTTCACCATGAGCTTCGGTACGTCCGGGCTCGACGCCAGCCATTCGTCGTACGCTTCGGCGCGTGCGACGACGTCGTTCGGTGTCCCGTCCAGCGGCATCGAACGTGCCAAGCGCAGCAGCGGAACCCGGCTTTCCCGCGTCGGGTACGGCCGCTGGTATACCTCGAGGTCGGCAGGGTCGAGTCGGTTCGAAATCGCCCGTAGCCCGTCCTCGACGAACGAGTCGTCCAGGAACATGGACTCGCCGACGCCGTCGGTGCGGATGGCGCGCCACAGGTCTCGGCCGGCCTCGGGGAACTCGTCCCAGCTCATCGGTTTGACGATGGTCTCGGTGAACGCGACCCCGTGTACCCGGTTCGGATGACGGGCCGCCCAGTCGAAGGCGAGCGCGCCGCCCCAATCGTGGCCGACCAGCACGACGCGATCCAACCTCATCGCGTCGAACCAGGCATCCAGGTACCGCGCGTGGTCGGCGAAGGTGTAGTCGATCGGCGGCTTGCCCGAGTCGCCCATGCCGATCAGGTCAGGGGCGAGCAGCCGGCCGGGGCCGACAGCGGGCAGGACATTGCGCCACAGGTACGACGAGGTCGGGTTCCCGTGCAGGAACACGATCGGTTCGCCGGTGCCGGCCTCGCGGTGATGGATGGTCGAGTCGAGGACAGAGGTGTCGGGCACTACCACTCCTGATTAGTTAGTTGACTGACTGACTAGCTGACCGTAGCCGGGCCACGTCGTCTTTGTCCAGGCGACGAAACCGACCCGCTACTTACTTGAAGTTGACGTCAACTTCTAATAAGTTCGGGTCGACCGAGATGAGCGGCCGGGACACGGTCGCTCCCGATAATCGAAGGAACGCACGTGCGAGTTGCGCAGAAAGTGGCTGTCGTTACCGGCGGCGGGGCGGGCATCGGGGCCGCCCTGGCTACGGCGCTGGCCGCCGCCGGGGCCCGGATCGTTGTCTCGGATATCGACGAGACGGCCGCGCTGGCGGTGTCGGCGCGGATCAATGCCGAGCACCCCGGCGCGACCGTCGGCAGCGGCGCCGATGCCGCGGACACCGCCGACATCCACGCGTTGATCGCGCTCGCGGAGCGGGAGTTCGGGCCGGTCGACCTGTATTTCGCGAACGCGGGCATCACCGGGGCACCCGGACTCGACGTCGACGAGCGCGCGTGGGATCAATCGCTCGCGGTGAATCTGCGCGCCCACATCCGCGCCGCGCGGATCCTCGTCCCGCAGTGGCTCGAGCGGGGCGCAGGCTACTTCGTGAGCACCGCCTCGGCCGCGGGTCTGCTCACCCAGATCGGGTCGGCCACGTACTCGGTGAGCAAGCACGCCGCGGTCGGGTTCGCCGAATGGCTGAGCGTCACCTACGGCGACCAGGGCGTGGGGGTCAGCTGCCTGTGCCCGATGGGCGTGAATACCGCGCTGCTCTACGAGGGCAGGGACTCCGGTGACCCGCTCGGGGCTGCCGCCACGCGCGCTGTCGTCGGCGCGGGCGAAGTCCTCGAACCCGCCGAGGTGGCCGAGATCGTGCTCGAGTCGATCGCGGCCGAGCAGTTCCTGATCCTGCCGCATCCGCAGGTGCTGGAGATGTATCGCAACAAGGGCGCCGACTACGACCGCTGGCTGCGCGGGATGCGCCGCTACCAGGCCGCCCTGCTGGCCGAGACCCGCTGACACCCTCGACTCCCTGGAGTACCCATGTCGCTGTTCGATCTGTCCGACCGCGCCGAGAAGTACCGCGCCGACCTGCTCGATTTCATGGACTCGCACGTCTATCCGGCCGAAGCCGTCTACGACGAGCAGATGCGTGCCTCGGGCAACCCGCACTTCCAGCCGCCGATCCTCGAAGAGCTCAAGGCCGAGGCCAAGCGGCGCGGCCTGTGGAACCTCTTCCATCCGCATCCCGGTCGCGGCCCCGGCCTGACCAATCTCGAATACGCGCCGCTGGCCGAGATCATGGGCCGCAGCCATCTCGCGTCGGAAGCCTGCAACTGCAATGCCCCCGACACCGGGAACATGGAGGTGCTCGAGCTGTTCGGCACCGAGGAGCACAAGAAGAAGTACCTCGAACCGCTGCTCGACGGCACCATGGCCTCGGCGTTCGCGATGACCGAACCGGGTGTGGCCAGCTCCGACGCCACCAATGTCGAACTGTCGATGGTGCGCGACGGCGACGAATACGTGCTCAACGGGCGAAAGTGGTTCGCCACCAATGCCTTGCACCCGAACTGCCGGGTGCTGATCGTGATGGGCAAGACCGATCCGCAGGCCGCGCCGCACCGGCAGCAGTCCATGATGGTCGTCCCGATCGACGCGCCCGGCGTCACGATCCTGCGCGGGTTGCCCGTGTTCGGCTACCAGGAACGCGAAGGCCACGCCGAGATCGACTTCGCCGATGTGCGGGTGCCCGCGACCGACGTGCTCAAGGGTGAGGGCGAAGGCTTCGCGATCAGCCAGGCCCGGCTCGGACCCGGCCGCATCCACCACTGCATGCGCAGTATCGGCATGGCCGAACGCGCGCTGGAGATGATGTGCAAGCGGGCGCAGTCGCGAGTCACCTTCGGCAAGCCGATCGCCGAGAACGCCAATATCCAGGACTGGATCGCCGAGTCGCGCATCGAGATCGAGATGATCCGGCTGCTCACGCTCAAGGCCGCGCACCTGATGGACACCGTCGGCAACAAGGCCGCGCGCACCGAGATCGCCGCGATCAAGGTCGCCGCGCCGACCATCGCGCTCAAGGTCCTCGACCGGGCGATCCAGGTGCACGGCGCGGGTGGCGTCACCGACGACTTCCCGCTCGCGGCGGCCTGGGCCGGGCTGCGCACGCTGCGCCTGGCCGACGGCCCCGACGAGGTGCACAAGCGCGCCATCGCGCGCCAGGAACTGGGCAAGTACCGCGGCAAGGAGTGAACAAAGCCGCGGCGGGCACGCCGACCATCGAACGAATCGACGCCGTGGTGCGTCTGGCCTGCGACGTCGCCGACGACGCAGGCATCTAGCGAAAGGATTTCAGCATGAAGGCATGGCAGGTCGGCGAGCTCGGTGAACCACGGGACGTGCTGCGGATCGACGACATCGAAGATCCCGTCGCCGGGCCGGGGCAGGTGCTGGTGCGGGTGCTCGCGGCGCCGGCCAACTTCCCGGATGTGCTGCTGTGCCGTGGGCAGTATCAGGTGAAGCCGCCGCTGCCGTTCACCCCGGGAGTCGAGCTGTGCGGCTCGGTGGTCGCGGTCGGTGACGGTGTCGCCGGGTTCGCTCCCGGTGATCGCGTCGTCGGCACCACGACACTGCCCGGCGGTGCGTTCGCCGAGCTGGCGGTGCTGGACGCGGAGAATGTCTTCCCCGCGCCCGACTCGCTCGACCACGCCGAGGCGGCCGCCCTGTGCATCGGCTATCAGACCAGCTGGTTCGCCCTGCATCGGCGGACCCAGCTGCGGGCAGGCGAGACCCTGCTCGTGCACGCGGCGGCCGGTGGCGTCGGCAGCACCGCCGTGCAGCTGGGCAAGGCCGCAGGCGCGAGGGTGATCGGTGTGGTCGGCGGGCCGGACAAGGCCGAGTACTGCCGCAAGCTCGGGGCCGACCTCGTCATCGACCGGCACACGGAGGACTTCGTGCCGATCGTCAAGGAGTTCACCGGCGGACGCGGCGCCGACGTGATCTACGACCCGGTCGGCGGCGACGCTTACGCCAAGTCGACCAAGTGCATCGCGTTCGAGGGCCGCATCCTGGTGATCGGATTCGCGGGCGGCACCATCCCGCAGCCCGCGCTCAACCACGCGCTGATCAAGAACTACTCGATCATCGGCCTGCACTGGGGGTTGTACAAGCAGTACAACCAGCAGGCCATCCGCGATTGCCACGCCGAACTCACCCGGCTCGCCGCGGCGGGTCAGCTGAAACCGCTGATCAGTGAACGCCTTTCGCTGGCCGACGTCCCCGACGGTCTCGGCAGGCTCGGCGACGGCAGCACGGTCGGCCGAGTCGTCTTCCAGCCCTGAGCAGCGACTCGCCGGGCGCCGCTGACCAGGCCGCGCGCTATAAATACAGCATGGATCGACCCGCGGACACCGACGGCGAAGGCGCGCTGCCCTCGATGGCGCGCACTTCGCTGTTGCGCGAGCTGCCCGCCACCCCGCGCGGCCTGCGGACGCGTTCAGCCCTGATCGACGCGGGCCGCAAGGTATTCGAGCGGCTCGGTTACCTCGACACCAGGCTGGTCGACATCACCCAGGAAGCCAACTGCTCCTCGGGCACCTTCTACACCTATTTCGCGGGCAAGGAAGAGATCTTCGCGGCGATCCTCGAACACGCCCAGGAAGACATGCTGCATCCCGGCATGCAGCATGTGGCCGGTGACGACGACCCCGCGTCCATCGTCGAGGCGAGCAATCGGGCCTACTTCGAGGCCTACAAGCGCAACGCCAAGCTGATGGGCCTGCTCGAACAGGTCGCCAATATCGACCCCGAATTCAGCAAGCTACGCCAGGATCGCGCCGACGCCTTCATCCACCGCAACGCCCGCAGCATCGCGAACCTCCAAGAACGCGGTCTCGCCGACCCGGAGCTGGACCCGATGCTCACCTCGCGGGCGCTGTCAGGCATGGTCAGCCGCCTCGCCTTCAACTACTTCGTGATCGGCGACGGCCACCTCGACGGCGAAGCCCGCCCGATGGAAGACCTCGTCTACACCGTGACCCGCCTATGGGTGAACGCCCTGCGCATGCCCACCACCCACTGACGCAAAAATCCCCTCTACCAGGTACTGGTGAGGGGATTTGTGGTGGCCAGGGCCGGGATCGAACCGGCGACCTTCCGCTTTTCAGGCAGGCACATAATTGCAGGTCAGAGGGGCAGTTTCATGACTCGTGCCCCAAGCGTTCCCCACGGTGCCTCAGTGCTTGACGATGATCGTGCGAGGCATCTGGACACTGGTCGCGCCCCCGGCCAGCTGGCTGAGACCCAGAGCGACCTCCTTGTCTCGTCCTTCGACTGCGTGCAGGTACCGGCTGGCGGCAGCGTTCGAGGCGTGCCCGAGTCGCTTTTTCAGGTCAGCCAGGTTGGCGCCGGTGAGGGCTGCGAGGCTCTGTCCGGTGTGACGCAGATCGTGGAAGGTGACGTCGACGCCGACACGATCACGAGCACGCACGAACGCCTGATAGACAGCGTTACCCCGCATCCGGCGCCCATCCCGACCGACGAACAGCCACACCGGATCCGCCCAGTGCTCGAGGTGCTCCACGAGGTAGGGGCGAAGATGCGGCGGGATCGAAACCGGTCGGCGGCCAGCATCGGTCTTGGGGTCGGCGTCGTACTCGGTGTGCGACTCGAGCAGCTCGACGCGGTTACGCCGAACGAACACCTCGTTGGTGTCCAGGCAGACGTCCGAGCGCATCAGGCCGATGATCTCGCCGCGACGCAGCCCACACCAGGCAGCCAGCAGCACGGCGGCCCGGTAGCGCGGGGTGATGTTCTCGACCAGCGCAGCTACTTCCGTTACGGTCGCGATCGGCCGTTCCTTCGCGCGGTCGGTTCCAGCACCTTTGATCGTGCACGGGTTGACCGTGATCGCGTTGTCGCGCTTGGCCTGATTCATGACCGCGCGAAGGAACCGGTAGGACTGCTGAATAGAGGTACGACCGCCTTTCCCCGCCAGTGCCTTCGCATGCCAGGTCCGCACCACCGGGGCCGAGATTGCGATCAGCGGCATGCCCCGCAGGTCAGCCATGTGAAGACGCAGGTTGCGCAGGCAGGTTTCTTGCCAGCGCGGCCCCACGTCAGGGTTCTCCTCGAGGTAGCGCTTGGCGTAGTCCTCGAACCGCTCATGCCCGATCTTCTCGTCCAGCCAGGTCCCGCGACTGATGTCCGCTTCGACCTTCACCAGGTAGCGGTCCGCGTCGGTCTTGGTACGGAAGGTGTTCGGCGCGTTCTGCCGCAGACCGTTCGGGCCGACGAACGACGCGTGGAACTTGCCCGAGGGCAGCTTGCGCACTTTGCCGAACCGGCGACGACCGGCCATCACGCAACCGCCCGTCCGCCGCTCCAACGAACCTCGACCGGCTCCACACGACCTTCCTGAACGAATGCCTCGAGGTCAGCCACGGTGAACCGGATATGACTGCCGACCTTGTAGAACACCACTCGGCGCTCTGCGACCAGTCGGCGAACGAATCGCTCACCGGTGCCGAGGTATTCGGCGGCCATTGCCACGGTCAGGTATCGCGGATCCATGGTCATCTCACTCCCCTATGCTGCTTCGGATTGCTGAACGGAAATCTGGGTGCCCGGTGGAGCCTCGGCCAGGGCTATGCGAGCCGTGGCGTACTCGATGCGCCATTTCTGCTGGGTAACCACCCGCGCCATCACAAGGTGTTCACGCGGTGGTGCGTCCGGGTCGCCCGGTGGGACCGGGTACACACGGATGTGCGAGGTGTCAGGCTTCTCGATGCCCACCGCGGCGAGCTGTTGCCGAACGAATTCCTGCCGTTCGGCCTTGTGGTCGGGCAGGGTCTTGCCGGTCCACAGTTTCGACACCAGGACCCGGCGACCGGGCAGGCCGAGGAACTCGCGGCGGTGGGCTTTGGTCTTGCAGTAGCCGGGCTGGGTCTTCTCGCTGGCGCCCTTGGGCACGATCCCGTACCGCAACCACACACCGCACTTCGGTGAACACGGGGTCACGCACATCTCGGCGTGGAGCCGGTCGTAGTGTTCGGCCACGCGACGCGACGGCGGGTCGAGCAGGTCACCGACGCTCTTGGTCAGGTACTTGACCAGGTAGCGGACCTTCACATCCATCTTGTCGGTACCGCCAAGGATCTGAACTGGCTTGTCCTGCACCCCGAAGCGGATCACGTGCGCGGGTTCGAGGTCGTCCACCTCGTCCATCACCGCCAGGGCGTCGTCCCAGGTGGTCAGCGGGGTACCGGTTTTCGGGTCGGTGAAAGTGCCGACGGTGTAGTCCCAGACCGGCATGTTCTCGCCGGTGTAGACCTCACGATCGAAGTGCGGCCACCAAATCTGGCGGTAGGTCGCCGCGGTGACCGCCTTAAGCAGAGCATTCGGGACCGAACCCCGGATGGCGATGTGCAGGTGCGGGGCCGCCCGCTTCTGCGGTTCGACGCTGGCGAACACCTGCACGTTCCAGCCCACCGCGCGCCGCAGGTTCTGCACCCACCGGTCATAGAGGGCGGCGAAGTGGATCGCATCGCGGGCGGCACGGGAGTAGTCGTAGTCCTCCGGGTCGACCGGGGAGCCATCCGAGACCATCGCGCCCTTGCCGTCTTTGCCCGCGGTGGGGTCCCATACCTTGTTGATCGCGCCGTACGACGGCAGCGTCAAGGTCAGGAACGTGGAGGGCTGGTAGCCGTTGTAGACCTCACCCAGGGTGCGCTTTTCGACCTTGCGGCGAGGCAGATCCGGCACGTCCTGACGACGGCGGGTGGACTTGGCCTTGCGGGCGGGCTTGCCGTCCAGGGAAGGGAACCGGCCCTTCACCCCGAGTTCGCGCAGCTCGGCATCGATCTCGGCGACCAGGTCGCGCAGCGCGTCGGCTTGTTCGTCGTCACCGGCGGTGCGGTAGTGCTGGTACTGCTCAGCCATCAGTGCGCGAGCACCGAGCAAGTCTGTTTGTCTCTGGGTGGGCTCGACGATCTCATCGACCGGCTCCTCACCCAGGCACCAGCCTTCGCGGAGCTGGTTCATGCGGAGTGTGCGGTATGCCTTGGCGCAGGCCGGGCAGGTCGCTTCGAAACGGCACTTGCACGGGGCACCGATGTAGGAAATCTTGCCGGTCCGGTCATCGACGGCACGCATCGGAACCACCCGGGCGCACACGCCTTCCTTCTCGGCGGCAGCTTCGGCGATGTCCTTGAGCGAGGGCATCGCGCGGCGCTGGGCGGCGGTGAGACGACCGAGGGAGGCCGCGGGCATGGAATCGGCAGTAGTGGTGTCGTTCATGGCGTGGCCTCCCTCAGCTAGTTGGACATCGGTGGGTGGAGTGGTCATGCGGCCTTGGTGCCGGGGATGGTCTTGAATCCGGCCAGCGATTCGAACGGCACGACCACCGGATCGGCGAGCGCGTCGCAGCGGCGGAACGCGATCTCGACCAGTCCGGGACCGGCGAACCTGATCCGTGCCTGCTGGGCACCGAACCCGTGAGCCAGGCTGTCGGCGCGATTGGTCCACGAGTCCGGCGAGTGACCGGGCAGCATCCGAGCCCGCACAGTGTCGGTGGCATCGCCGATACGGACCGACACCAGGCGGGGAACCAGCACGCGGTCTCCGTCGCGGGTGGCCAGGTCGCAGGCGGTGAGCATCTTGGCCCAGCGGCGGCGGTAGCGGAACCAGGACAGGAAACGGGACCGGGCACGACCGGTGAACCAGCGCTCGAAGGTCTGCGGGCTCCGCTGTCGCCACAGCACCATCCCCGCGACTGCCACACCAGCCGCCCCGATCCCGGCAGGCCAACCGAGCAGCAGCCAGGCCACCACCGTCAGCACGACCGGCACGGTGACCATCGGGAACAGGAGTGCCCACCAGACGAGCGCGAACGCGGCGAGCAGGATTCGGCCGGCAATCGTGAGGAGCGCGTCGAGGACTTCGCCCATCGGGTCGTGAGCGGTGGTCGTGGTGGTGGTGGTCTTGCTCATCGGTTCGCCTTCTCGGTGAGATCGTCCAGGGAGAACAATGGAAGTTGGTCAGGCGTGGGAACCGGCACAGCTGGGACAGGCTTGCGCCGCTTGCGAGTTCGAGCGGCAGCAGCTTCCACGACCGGGTTCGGTTTCTTGGTGGTCATGCCGCGTCGTCCCAACCGTCAGGGCCGTAGTCCTTCCAGGCCGGAGCGTGGCCGGTCTCGGCGAGCATCGTCACCGCGACCGCGAGCGGGTCCAGGCCACGGGCTTCGGACCGGCAGCGGCTCCGAGCCTGAAAGTCGATGACATCGGCGAGACCGTTGTCGGTGCGAATCTGCTTGCGGGCCATGGTCATTTCTCCTGTTCGGGTTCGAGCAGCCCGCAGCGCGAGCACTCGGTGACAATCGGAAGGGGCGAGGGGTAGACGGTGAGGATGAAGTCGTGGCCGTCGGCGCGGCACTCGTCCGAGACCAGGCAGCTGTCACAGCGGATGGTGTCGCCGTCGTAGGCCCACCCGGTCGAGGAGTCATAGGACAAGAACTCCGCGGCCTGGTTGGTCGTGTCGAAGCAGATCGACTCACCGTCACCATCGACGTAGATGTCGCCGCAGTAGTCGCAGTAGACGACCACATGCGTTTCGGTCTGGAATCCGCGTTTCATGCCGCACGCCCCTGCTGCTCGTCGTCCTCACCGGGGATGTAATCCGGGTCGAAATCGGAGTAATCACCCTGCGGAGTGGTGTCGGGGCGGGCCGGGGCGTAGGCGTCGACGATCGCGTCAGCGGCGTCGTTGTCGATCCAGAACGCACGCACCCGCACGAACTCGCTGGTGCCGTCCTCACCGACGTAGCCGACACCCGGAGTGGTGTCCGGGATGTCGTGGCACAACGCACCGCGATCCTTGGAGCCCTGCCCGTGCACCATGGCGGTCTGGGTCGGTTCGTCCAGGCGCAGCCCGATCCGGACCGGGAACAGCTGCCGGTTCGGCATGGTCTCCTTGGACGGGTCCTGCAAGGCAGCGATGACCGATACGCCAACCGCGCGGCCCTTCGACAGGAGCTGGCCGGTGAGCTGACGGAATTTCTCTTGCTGCTCCCGGGTCGCGTACGACGACAGCGAGGCAGCCTCGTCGATGACGATCAGGATCAACGGTTCGTCGGTGGTGGGAACGTGCTTGCGAACCCCGGCAGCGCGTAGGCGAGAAGACCGCTCGTCCATCACGTGCACGGCCTCTTCGAGCATCGCCAGGATGCCCGCGGCGTCCCAGTGGAAGCGGACCCACAACCGTTCACCGGCACCGAATTCCATGCCGCCCTTGGGATCTGCCATCCACACGTCGACGAACCCGGCTTTGATCGCGGGCCCGATGCCGTTGATCACCGACCACAGCACCGAGCCCTTACCCGAGCCGGTCGCACCGGCGAGCAGGATGTGGGCGTAGAGGACCCGCAGCAGCCACGCCCGACCGTCCTCACGAACACCGACATGCACCGCCTCGAGGTCGACGCCGGTCGACTCCACACCAGTCGCGGTGACCGGTTCGGCGAGGGTGTCGAAGGTCCGCAGCTCGATCCGCACGAACCCCGGACCAGCCTGGGAGACAAGCACATTCGGGACACCGATGTACTGGGCGAGCGCGTCGCGGGTTTCCTCGTTGGTCCAGTCGGACAGTTTCTGGCCACCGACCACCTGCACGTCGAACACCGCGCCCGAAGCGACCAGGTCGACACCGCCGATGATGGTGGGCCAGTTGCCCTCCGACCCCAGACCCAGCGCGGCCCACATCATGGAGAGCTGACGGTGGTCGGTCAGGATCAGTGCAGCGGTCCGCAATTCGGCCGGCACATCCGCGAGCGGATCCGGTTCGACGGCCCTGGGCACGACGCCGTCGAGGTGGCGCCACCACAGCATGATCCCGGCAGCCATCACGGTCGACAGCGCGACAACGGTGCTACCCATCACGCCACCACCCGCAGGGTCGCAGCGTAGGAATTCAAGGCTCCGGTGAGCATGTCGATCAGTTCGGCCGCGTGCGCCGGGCTCAGATACAGGGCACCACCGTCGGTGGACACTGCCACCATGTCGAGGATGCCGAGGTAGCGCGCTTGCAGGTTGCCGCCCAACGCCAGGACATGCGGCGTCGGGTTGCGGTAGATCGTGAAGAACGGGTCACAGTCAGACATGTCAGTTGCCCCCTGTAGGGATCGGGACCGCGACAGGCAGCAACGGAGACACCGGGCGCGGAGAGTGAATGGTGTGCACCGGCGCGACAGCCGGAGCAGGAGCCGAGACCACGGGCACCACATCGGGCACAGGGTCGACAGCGGAATCGGGTTCAGTCACCACCGCCGCGGCAGCGGTGGGAACTTCGGTCGGCGGAGCGGGTTTGCGCGTCCGCAGCAGCACGGCCAGGCCGTGGGTATCGAGAAGCAGTGCAGCCGGGGCGATCACCGCCAGAATCGCGGCCATGATCCCGTGACCCGAGACCAGTGCGTGAGCGATGTTGCCGCCGATCGAGACCGTCGCCCCAGCGATCAGCACCCGGGTGAAGAAGGTCCGTTCGTCGCTGTCCGCGAGAGCCAGGACGGCGATGGTGGCTTGGATGATGGTGCCGTCCACGATTACCGGGAACAGCCAGGCGAGATGGTTGGGAGTGTGGGCCATGACCGCGAGGTCACGCAGCGCCGCGAACGACAGAACGAACGCGGCGGCACCGATGGCCAGGACGATGAGGACGGCGGACCAGCGTGCCCACCGAATGCTCTTGGGCTGCTGATCCGCCGTACTCACGGTCACGCCGCCTGAGACTCGGCCACAGCCGCAGCGTGTTCCTTGGCTGCGTGCTCTGCGGCATCGTGCGCCATGATCAGCCGGGGAAGCTCCTCGGCCAACGTCCGCGCATGCTCGATCGTCAAGCCTGCATACACATGCCCGGTCTTGCCCTTCAGCTCTACGTAGATCCTGGCCGGGAGTTCACCGACGTCACTGGGTCGAGCTGGTGTGTAGGACACCTTGACTTCCGACGCGGGGCCAGACTGCACGCTCATGTAAGACGACATGGCGATCACGCGGCCTTCTGCACGGCAGGCTGGTTGACCTTCGCGCCGGAGTTGTCGCCCTTGATCCCAGTCGCACGGATGTAGAAGCCGATCGACTTGAACTCACCGTTACCGATCACACGCGGCTTGAGCATCAGCCCCTCCAGCGCGATTGGACGGAAGCCGGGCATCGCCTCGGCCGACGCAGGAACCGGCATGACATCGGAGACGAAGGTGATGTCCAGGCCGGTGTTCCTCGCGCCCTTACCCGCACCGGCCGGGTCCATGACCGTGGCCTTCCACAGCCGCTTCCGAGAGCCGTTGCCCTCGCGGTCGACGTCGATCTTCTGCCGCTTGGGCGCGTTGCGGTCGTTGCTGAACTCCTGGTCCGGCTCGATCTCGCCCACCAGGATCAGGCCCTGAGGGAAGACCGCGTCGAAGTCGGTGGGAATCCACATGTCCTTGAGTGCCATTGGAATCAACTCCTGAATTCAGAGGGATAGACAGAACGTCAGCGGCGGCCAGTTCAGCCCCTGGTTTACCCCTAGGTTCCCTAGGTAGCTTCAAGGTTAGCCTACCTCCCTAGGGAGGTCAATAGCTACATGACTTACCTAGGGAACAGCCCCTATGCTGGGCGAATGGAGACAATCGACCCCGACGACCCCCGTCCGGCGTCCCAGCAGATCGCCAACATCCTGCGAGCGGCGATCCTCACCCGGAAGTTCGCGCCCGGCGAGCGGCTGCCGTCCGGCCCGCAGTTGGTCGAGCGATTCGGGGTAGCCAAAGCCACCGCCGAGTCGGCAATCCGAGCGCTACGGGAAGAGGGGCTCGTGGTCAGCAGGCCCGGGAGCGGTACCTATGTTCGTGAACGGACAGAACGCCCCGTCGGCCTTCGCCCTCACATCGAACAGGCCTTCGAGGCATCTACCGTCACAGTCGACTTCGCCGGGTTCTCCGGTGAGACGCTGCACGGTGCGATCGCTGAACCTCTCGACCGAATCCGTGAGGGACGCCTCCGGCCCGAGAGCCTTACCGTCCGGCTCTTGCTGCCCGATCCCGCGCAACCGTGGTCGCTCCCCGCACGCGTCGACGACCTCACCGATAGCCCGGCGTTCCGCAAGCGCGCGACCAAGATCATGGAGCGGCACGGCAGCGCCATCGTGGAATCCGTCGAAGAGCTCGGGCGGCTTGGCTTGGTCAGCAACGCGTCCGCGCAGATCAGGACCTACCCGGCGGTCCCGCTGTTCAAGCTCTACATCCTCAACGGCGAGCAGGCATTCTCCGGCTACTACCCCGTGGTTGAGCACACCATCCCACTCGACGGAGAGAACGTCGCGATGTGGGACCTCATGGGCAAGGACGCGACGCTGTTCCATCACGCTCGCGATCTCGACCCCGATTCAACCGGCAGCCAGTTCGTAGCGCAGTCTCTGATGTGGTTCGACAGCATCTGGAACTCTGTCGCACGGGACTACCACCCGTGACCGCCCTTCACCGCCTCATCGTCGACCGGCCATGCCTCCTGCTCGACTTCGACGGCCCGGTGTGTTCTGTCTTCGCCGGACTCTCCAGCCGCCGAGTCGCTGTACAGCTCGGAGCCGCAATGGGTATCGGTCTACCGCCGCATCTCGGAGCGACCTCAGATCCATTCGAACTGCTCGACTACGCGGCGAAAATCTCGCCAGATATCGCGATCGCAACCGAACAGGAGCTCACACGCCTCGAGGTCGAAGCCGTCGCGGTTGCCACCCCAACGCCCTACACCCACGACTTGATTCGAGTGGCTGCCAACAAGAGCGGCGGATCTGTTGCGATTGTCAGCAACAACTCCGTCGCTGCCATCGACGCATACCTTCGCATTCACGAGCTCCGGGCGTACGTCGCGGGCATCTACGCCCGTACGTCAGCTGATACACGGCTCAAGCCGAGCCCCGACCTACTCGAAGCCGCCCTTGCAAGTCTGCGAGTGGATACCGGAACCGCGACCTTCACCGGCGACTCGGTCACAGACCTACAGGCCGCCCAGGCAGCAGCGCTTCCGGCGATCGCGTACGCGAACAAGCCCGGCAAGGTTGAGCGGTTCGCTCCCTACGCTCCCGCCGCGACGATCACAAGCATGTTCGCTCTACTCGACGCTGTTCGCGGAGAATCGATCTCGCAGTAGCCTGCACCTCGCCAACCACTTCACGGAGTGGTTGCTGAATTCGGCTATATAGAGTCAAGGGGGCGGCTGGCGCCGCCCCAGCGGAGCCGCCGCGCGGCACCGCGCAGCACGGCAGGCCTCCGCTAGCGCTCCGGCCCGCCGTGGCCCGTTGGGCGCGTCGGCTCCGCTTTGGCGACGTGGCAGCACGCCCCGTTCCTCGATCTGGCCACCTCTGCATTCAACCGCGCAGTGCTGGGCACGACGTGAGCCGTCCCCGACTGACTCTCCCGCAGCACCCAGCGAATCGGCCGGCATCGTGCCAGTCGACCGGCCGTGGTTGCGCACGCCCAGCAGATAGCAGCGATGGTCACCAGGGGTTCCTCTCCGCCTGGTGCGGCCCGACTCTGTGTCGACGGAATCTGCCGATGGCGTACCAGACCACACCCACCCCGGCAAAGACCAAGACGTGTCACCACCCGAGGTGATCACCCGCGGCGACGTCATTTCGGGCAGTTCATCTCACCTCGAGCTCTCAGCCGGGTGACCACCTCGGGTGGTGAGCCTTTGCCGGGGCGGGTGCGGCCTGGTCCGGGCGAGCCCAGATCCCACCGACACAGAGCAAGACCACCCCAACCGGAGAGGAACCCCGACCATGGCCATCACCGCCCCCGTCACCTGCTGGGCCTGCACCACCGCACCCTCCACCACCGTCTTCCCCGAGTACGACCTCGGCCCCTGGGCACCGCTCTTCGCCTGCCAGCCCTGCCTCGACGACTACCGCATCGGGGAGGAGCTCATGCGCGAGTACCACTGACCAGCTGGGGGCTTCGGCCCCTTCCGGGCCGCCGACAACGAGGTCGGTAGCGGGTCGCCAACGGCGTCGACCCCAGGCCAGTAACACCCAGCCCGGCGAGTTGCCGAACGAATCCGCGGTGAGGTCGGTGGTATCGCGACTGGTGGCCGCGCGGGCTTGGCTGGGGTCGGCCTGCATTGTGATCCCGCGCCCCTCACACCTCAAGGGCGCTACGCGTCAGCAAGCTGATGGCATTCGCCACCCTTGACCTGCGAGCCTCTGCGCGTGAAAGGCAGGCCTTATCGGGCAGGCGGGGAGCCAGCCCACCTCATGCGCAACCCGACCCCAGCCATGCCCGAAGAACGAGAACCGGCGTGCCCCCAACGTGCCCCAAGGCCCGGATTTCAGCGGTAAACAGCGGTCAAAACTCGACCGGTACCCACGAGGGGGTATGAACGCAAAAAATCCCCTCTACCAGGTGTTTTGGTGAGGGGATTTTGGTGGCCAGGGCCGGGATCGAACCGGCGACCTTCCGCTTTTCAGGCGGACGCTCGTACCAACTGAGCTACCTGGCCGCAGGCACCCGTACTGAATGCCATACGCGAAGCGCCGGATCACTCCGGCGCTTACTTGCGACCCTGACGGGACTCGAACCCGCGACCTCCGCCGTGACAGGGCGGCGCGCTAACCAACTGCGCCACAGGGCCTTGCTGTACTGCTACACAGTCCGGAGACTGTACCCCCTACGGGATTCGAACCCGCGCTACCGCCTTGAAAGGGCGGCGTCCTAGGCCGCTAGACGAAGGGGGCTCGTCCCGGATCTCTCCGGACCGGCTTTCAACGTTTCCGTTGGGAGCTCGCATAGCTTATGACAGGTGTGCGCAGACTTCCAAATCGCCTGGTCAGGCGCCCAAACCGAGGTCATCGAGGCGTGCTTGTGCGCGCCACCCGTCGCTGCGGAAGCTCTGGATCCACACCGGGGTTGCCATCGCTTCGACAATAACCTCCAGCACCTCGGCGAACCGGGCACGCAGGTCCGCGGCCGAACCGCTGGCGATCGGATCGACCAGATAGCGCTGGCCGGCCAGGGCCGCTGCGAGGGTGCGGGTGAAGCGGTCGGGGTCGGCGTCGGCGCGCAGCTGGCCGTCGTCGATCGCGCGCACCGCGAGGACCCTGGTGGCGCGGCCGACGATCCGTCCGCCGCCGTTACCCGCGTCGCGATGGAAGTCGGGCTCGATCACGAGCCGGTACTCGGCCTGCACGATGGTGTCGTGCTCGAGCCGCAGCGCGATCTCGTCGACCATCCCGTGCAGCAGGTCGAGCGGGCCGAGGTCGGCGCGGCCCAGCCAGCGTTCCGCGCAGATGCGGTAGCGCTCGACCGCGGTCTCGAGCACCGCGCGCGCCAGATCTTCCTTGGAGTCGAAGTGGAAGTACATCGCGCCCTTGGTCGCGCGCGAACCTTCCAGAATGCGGTTGAGCGATGCCGCGGCATATCCGCTCTTCCCGAACTCGACGGCCGCGGACTTGATTATCGCCGCGCGTGTCCGGCGGGCCCGCTCTTGCTGCCGTGCCATGCTCGAAACGCCTCCGAACCTTCTCACCGCCATCGATCAATAACCGACCGTTGACGCGAATAGTGGTTTTAATACAAACTTTTGGTATGAAATCTCGCAGAAAAGCCGGTACCCCGCCGGCTGGTATAGTTCGCCCGCCCGGGTGCGCCGCAGGGGGTGCACACTCGGGCTCAACTACCTGTGAGAACCGCCTCCTCCTGCGGTAACGATTGCCCCTTTGCCGAAGATTCGCGCACCCTTCACGATTACCCCGGCACTTCGAACCCTCGATGAATTCCTCGACACCACAACCGGCACCGGCGCGCCGAACAACGCAGCACCGGTGATTGTTTCGAAATTCACCAGGCGATCACCGTACCCGCATTCGCGAGCCGACACGCGGCAAATGGAACACCCATCCGAACATCCGGTTCGGTTATCCAGATCAGCAAACGAGGCGCAACCGAAATGGTTTCGTCGGCTATGAATTCCGTAGGCGCACAGCCCGGTTGACCAGGCCCACGACCTTCGGGCGAACCCCCTGCTGTTCGCCCGGCGGTCGCGAGACCCGCGTCCACACCGGACCACCTGTTCGACCACGTATCCCCTGCTCATCGAAAACTGTTGCGTGACAACAGTATTCGATACCATGCCGAGACCTGAAGTGCGAACGGTGGTGGGTACCAGTTGTTTACCCGGGAATCGTCGGTTGCGGGCGCTTCGTTACCGGCGTCCACCAGGGTTGATCGGGCTCCGCGACGGAGCTGGGGGCCGGTATTCGGCCCGCCGACGGGGTGTCCGCTAGACTCCCCTCCGCGCCCCTTTAGCTCAGTTGGTAGAGCTGGTGACTTTTAATCACTAGGTCGTAGGTTCGAGTCCTACAGGGGGCACCACGATTTACCGGGCTGACCTGCGGTTATGACCGAGCTGGGTCATCAAGTAGGACTCGGGGCGCCAACAAAGCTGCCGACTACGCTCCCCGAAGCCGTCCCGGTCCTGATGATCCCACCCCTACGCCCCCTGATCCGCGGTTCCCCGAGACGGCGGATTGCTGTGATTCCCGCCACGCTCGAGCCGATTCAGCGGTCGTCGGGATGAGGCGGGAGGCCGGGGCAGCTGGGGCGGTACTCCAGGTCGGGGGAAACCCAGTCCGACCACTGTTGGCGGCTCATCTCGAAGGTCAGCTTGTCGCACAACTGCCCGGTCCACGCGCCGGGGCCGGGCCACGTCCACCGGCCGCCGTTTTTGCCGAAGCCCACATAGGTGGTTCGGATGACCGTGCTGTCCGCACTGATCCCGACGTCTTTGATCCAGCCTGGTGACCCATGCAACGGCTCGCCGACGGCGCGGCCGTCGGCGAGGTGCCAGAAGCGCAGGGTCTGGTCGCCGGAGCCGGAGACGATGTAGCGGCTGTCGGCGCTGATCGCCAAGCTGAGCACCATCCCGGTGTGTCCTTCCATCGCCGGACCGATCTGCTCGCCCGTCCGCGTATCCCACCGGCGCAGGGTGGTGTCCTCTCCGGTGACGAACCGGGAACCGTCGGGAACTATCGCCACCGACCAGATTCCCCGTGCGCGAATTTCCTTGATCATGGCGCCGGTGCGCAAGTTCCACAGTCGTACCGAATCGGGGCTGTGCGTGAGCAGGCGTGTTCCGGCGGCGTCGAATCGGATGCTGCTGAAGTCCGCGGTGTGCCCGGTCATCGGGTCGCCGATCGGTGTGGCGGTTTCGGTGTTCCACAGTCGCACGGTCTGGTCGCCGGCGACGGCGAGGTAGCGCCCGTCAGGGCTGAGCTCGATCCTGTCGGCCTCGGGCGATCCTTCTAACGGACCGCCGACGAGTGCCCCGGTTTCGATGTTCCACAGCTGCACGATGTTTCCGGCGGTGGCCGTGGCCAGGCGGGTGCCGTGAGCACCGATGTCCAACGCGCTCACCGGCTCGCCGAATCCGGTCAGGGGACGGCCGGCCTGCGTGCCCGCTTCGGTGTCGTAGAAGGTGACGGTCTTGTCCGGTCCGGCGATGGCAACGCGGCTGCCGTCCTCGCTTATCGCCGCACGGGCGTCGGAGCCGTCGGGGTAGTCGACCAAGGCGGTGCTGCGGCCGGTCTGCGAATCCATGAGCCACACCGTGGCAGTGTCGTTGTCCAGCTTCACGAGCCGCCGGCCGTCGCCCTCTGCTGCCAGCACCGGGCCGTAGCCGGCCCTGGGCGATCCGGGGTCCACCGGCAAGGGCACCCCGAGCGAACCGGACTGGCCAAGATCCCAGACTCGCAGCGTCCCGTCCCAGGCGGTGGAGGCGAGGCGGTGGCCGTCGGGGCTGAACGCGACGCCATTCACAAACCCTGTGTGGCCTGCCAGCGGCGTCCCTTCCGCCATGCCGGTCACGGCGTTCCACAGCCGGATCGAATTGTCGGTTGCCCCGGAGGCCAACCTGGTGCTGTCTGGACTGAAAGCGACCGCATTGACGCCCCCCTCGTGCCCGACGAGCGGTGTGCCGAGGGGTTGGCGCGTGTCGGCGTCCCAAAGCAGCAGCGCCGCTCCGAGTTCGGGTTCCGCCTCTGCCGCCTTGACCGAACCGGCGCTGCCGGACGCGATGCGCCGCCCGTCGGGGCTCCACGCGACGGTATTCACGGGCAAGCTGTGCCGTCGCAGAGTCTCGGGTGGGTTCGTGGGGTTTTCGACGTTCCAGATTCGCACGGTGGTGTCCTCGCCACCGGAGACGATGTACCGCCCGTCGGGGCTGAACGCCACCGAGTGCACCGCACCGTCGTGGCCGGTGAATACCTCCCCGCGACCGCTGGCGACATCCCACCACCGGATCGTGCCGTCCTGGCCGCCGGTCGCCACCGACCGGCCGTCCGGCGCGAAAGCGACGCTGTGGACGACACCCTGGTGGCCCGTGAGCGGCGGTGCGGCGGACCTGCCGGTCTCGGCGTCCCAGATCTGGACCGCACCGTCCGGGGTGGTGCCGGCGATGCGGCTACCGTCCGGCCCGAACGCCGCGCGCAGGGCGAGTGGCTGCGGCTCGAAGACCCGATAGATCGGGGTTCCGGTCGTAGCATCCCAGAGCCGCATCTCGAAGCCACCGGTGAGGATTCGGTCGCCTGCCGGGCTGAACGCGATGCTGAAGTCGGGCTTGGCCGTCCGGTAGACCTCGGTCATTGCGGCACGATCTCCGGTGAAGACCGGCGTACCGAACGGCTTACCTGTCTGCACGATCTTCTCCACCGCCGCTTCGGCATTCAGCGTGCGCAGCAGCGCACCCTCGTCGAAGTCGGGTGCGATCTGCGCGGCGGCGAGGGTCTGCTGGATGGCACGGACGTCATCGCGCGGCCGGGCACCGCCCAGCATCGCTTCGGCCTCGGACACCAACCGCAACGCGATCGCCTGATTGCGCTGCCGCACCGCCTCCCGCTGCCGGTCGACGGCGATGAAGGCCGCCGCGAGCGCGAGGACGGTGAGCAGCACCAGACCCGCGATCGCGGCACGGCGAACCCGGCGGAACCGGCGTTGCTCACGCAGGTCATCCCCCGCCAGTTCGTATTTCGGCTTTCCATGGATGGGAGCGGCCAGGTCGGTGAGCTTCTCCCGGAACAGCGGGGCGCGCGGGTCCCACGGCGCGTCCTCGGTGACGTCGACGTAGAGGGGTTCAGTGGGCAGCACGCCCGGTTGGGTCAGGACCGGCAGCGCCACGGTCGATCGCTGCGGATCGAAGCAGTGCGTGTGCCGATCCCATTTCAGCTGTCCGCCCGCGACGACGAACAACAACTGTTCCGGTCCTCGCGTGCGCAGCCAGTAGTCGATCTCACGGTCGACCCATTCCGAAACGGCCGAGTGCGGCGACAGCACGACGATGCAGTATCGGGCCTGATCCATCGCCTCGGTGACCTTGCCCCACAGATCGGGGCTCGCGGTCAGGTCGGTCGCGTCGCGGAACACCCGCAGCGCGTGCAGGTGACCCATCCGGCGGCCGATGCGGTGCAGGCCCTTCTGGATGCCTGCCGCGATCGCGCGGTCGGCGTGCGAGTACGACAGGAACGCGTCATAGGCGAAGATCGGCGCGGCGCCGAGCGGTGGACCCGCCGCGATCGTCATCGACTCACCCATCGTCTTCTCCCAGTGTGGGACGACCGTTCCCCTCGAACGGTCCTCCCCGGACGGGCTCCGATCACGAGTACCCGGCTACTCGGGTTCCCGCGGGCCGCGCGATCCATCGTCACGTGGCGACGCGCCGCACGCAGACGCCGCCGAAACCAGCGGTTCCGGCATCGCGGGCCCCTACCCTGAGCGTGACCCGGGCGCTACCGGGCACCCCCTCGACACAGGCGGAGCCGATGACTTCTTTCGATGATTTGCTCTCCCAGGTACCGATCGCCCAGATCGCCGACCAGCTCGGCGTCGACCAGGCGACCGCGACCAATGCCGTTCAGGCCGCGCTGCCGACGCTGCTCGGCGGCCTGCAGGCCAACGCGGCCGAGCCTCGAGGCGCGGCATCGCTGCTGGGCGCGCTCGACAACCACGGTGGCCTCGTCGAAGGTGACGGCGCGGTCGATCTGCAGCAGGTGGATGTGGCCGACGGCGAGAAGATCGTCGACAACGTCTTCGGTGA
Organism: Nocardia sp. NPDC055029; assembly: GCF_053608525.1. Classification (NCBI taxonomy): domain Bacteria; kingdom Bacillati; phylum Actinomycetota; class Actinomycetes; order Mycobacteriales; family Nocardiaceae; genus Nocardia; species Nocardia sp. NPDC055029. Next base: position 28,183 of record NZ_JBSGVQ010000022.1, on the reverse strand, counting down.
CGAGAAGAACACCGTCATCAGCGCCCTCGGCGGGACCGGCGGGACCGGCGGCAACGACCTGATCGGCAAGCTGCTGCCGATCCTGGCGCCGATCGTGCTCGCCTACGTCGCCAAGCAGCTCACCGGCGGTGGCGGTGCGGCCGCGCAGGCGCCCCAGCCGCAGGCCTCGGGCGGCGGTCTCGGCGACCTGCTCGGCGGGCTCATCGGCGGCAGCACCAACAGCGGCAGGCTCGGCGGTGTGATCGGCGAGGCACTGTCGAAGAACGCGGGCGGCGGGCTCGGCGGCATTCTCGGCGGTCTGCTCGGCGGCAAGCTCTGAGAGTTTTCCCACCGGGGGCTAACGTCGCGCGGCCCGTAGCGATAGACCCTACGCTGCGGGCCGAGCACCTAGACTCGTCAGCACGACGAGACGGCGTCGGCCGAGGTTGTGGCGTTGCTCAACTTCGACGGAAATCCGCTCAGTTGCGTTTCGCATCACACCTACGGTGCCGTAAGGTATGGCCGAATCGCGACGTTCGACCGTAAGCACGACAGCGAAGGGTTTTTACATGGCAAGGGATCTGACTCAACTCGAACTGCTCACAGAGTTGGAGCCGGTTGCCGAAGAAAACGTCAATCGGCACCTGTCGCTCGCCAAGGAATGGCACCCGCACGATTACGTCCCGTGGGATGAGGGCCGCAACTTTGCCGCCATGGGCGGCATCGACTGGGATCCTGAGCAGTCCAAGCTCAATGAGGTCGCCAAGGCGGCCATGATCACCAACCTGCTCACCGAGGACAACCTGCCGTCCTACCACCGTGAGATCGCCGAGAACTTCTCCCAGGACGGCGCCTGGGGCACCTGGGTCGGTCGCTGGACCGCCGAGGAGAACCGCCACGGCATCGTGATGCGTGACTACCTGGTGGTCACCCGCGGCGTCGATCCGGTGGCACTCGAGAACGCCCGCATGATCCACATGACCAACGGTTTCGCCTCGCCCACCGAGGTGGACGCCGGCTTCCTGCACTCGGTCGCCTACGTGACCTTCCAGGAGCTGGCCACGCGCGTGAGTCACCGCAACACCGGCAAGGTGTGCGACGACCCGATCGCCGACCGCATGCTGCAGCGCGTCGCCGCCGACGAGAACCTGCACATGATCTTCTACCGCAACCTCTGCAGCGCGGCGCTCGACCTGTCGCCCGACCAGGCGATCGAGGCCATCTCGCTCATCGTCGAGAACTTCCAGATGCCCGGCGCCGGCATGCCGAACTTCCGCCGCAACGGCGTCCTGATGGCCAAGCACGGCATCTACGACCTGCGTCAGCACCTCGAAGAGGTCGTCCAGCCGGTGCTCAAGAAGTGGGACATCTTCGAGCGCACCGACTTCACCGCCCGCGGTGAGGCCACCCGTGAGCGCCTGGCCGGGTTCCTCGACAAGCTGGGCCAGGACGTGCTCAAGTTCGAGGAGCAGCGCGACAAGATGCTCGCCCGCGAAGCCAAGAAGCTCGAACTGGCCCGCGTCTAGCCCGCACAACGACCAACGCCCGCCCTCCGTGCTTCGGAGGGCGGGCGTTGTCGTCGGTGCGGCTACTTGGTCGGCAGGGTGCCGTCGGTGCTGCCGACGTCGGTGATCTTCCAGTCCTGACCCGCGTCGACGGTGATGTTGTAGGTGACCGTATTGCGCAGGCCGTCGGGGTTCTGGGCGTTGGTGGTGCTCACGTCGACGAAGGCGGCGACCTTGTAGACCTCGCCCTCGTGCGACATCACCTTGGCGGTGATCGGCGTCGCGGAGGAGGTCCACTTCAGCGGGATGATGATCTGCTCGAGCTTGGCGCCGGTGGCGTCGAACTTGGCCGACAGCTCCGGCGAGGTGCCCGCCTTCAGCTCGGCCACCCAGGCGTTGACGTCCTGGTAGTTCAGCGTCGCCGAGCCGACGGCGTAGTCCAGGGCGATCTGCTCGGCCTTGGCGTTGTCGGCGTCCTCGGCCTTCAGGTCGGAGAGATCGGAACGCGCCGAGCCGAGCAGCACGCCGAGCACGAGGGCGATGATCGCGAGGACGGCGATCACGGCGCCGCCGATCAGCGTCGAGACCCGCACCGCGACCGTGCCCTTGCCCGGCTGGGCAGGCGGGGTCTTGGTCAGGTCGGTGGCGTCGTCAGCGGGTTCGGCCATGGGTGGTTTCTCCGATTACGTGGGGACAGCGCACCGCCGGAGGCGACGATGCCAGCAGTGACAGGTTACTGAGCCGTAGCGGGGTCGGCGGCCAGCCGCGGCCGAATGCTGTCGCGTTGGTCACACCTGCCGGTCCGGCGAGCCGGTCACAATGCTGTTACCACGCGAAACAGGTACTGGGCGATATCGATCACATTCGGCGCGAATCGGTCGGCGCCGAGCGCTCACCGGCATGGCTGTGATAGGTCGCACCAGGGTGTTTTTCGGTCGCGACCTCGGGTGATGAGACAATGGCGAGCGTGACTACGACGATGCCCCAGGTGACAACGGCACTGCGGATCGGGCCCTACCCGGTCGATCCGCCGGTCGTGCTCGCCCCCATGGCGGGCATCACCAACCGCGCGTTCCGCACATTGTGCCGCGAGTTCGGCAGCTCGACGTCGATCTACGTGTGCGAGATGATCACCGCCCGCGCGGTGGTCGAGCGCAACGAGAAGACGCTGCACATGATGTCGTTCGACGCCGACGAGAACCCGCGCTCGATGCAGCTCTACGGCGTCGATCCGAAGACCCTCGGCGAGGCGGTGCGGATCATCGTCGGCGAGGGCATGGCCGATCACATCGACCTCAATCTGGGCTGCCCGGTCCGCAAGGTCACCCGGCTCGGCGGCGGCTCGGCGCTACCGTACAAGCGCAGGCTGTTCGCCAACATCGTGCGGGAGATGGTCAAGGCCGCCGAACCGGCGGGTGTCCCGGTGACCTTCAAGTTCCGCATCGGCATCGACGACGACCACCAGACTTACCTGGACACCGGTCGCATCGCCGAGGCCGAGGGCGCGGCCGCCGTGGCGCTGCACGCCCGCACCGCGGCCCAGCTGTACTCCGGCGCGGCCGACTGGTCGGCCATCGCCCGGCTCAAGGAAGCCGTCACCACCATCCCCGTGCTCGGCAACGGCGACATCTTCTCCGCCGACGACGCGCTGCGGATGATGGACGAGACCGGCTGCGACGGCGTCGTCGTCGGCCGCGGCTGCCTCGGCCGCCCGTGGCTGTTCGCCGAACTCAGCGCCGCGCTGCGCGGCGAGCCCATCCCCGAGGGCCCGGTGCTCGGGCGCGTCGGCGAGATCCTGCTGCGGCACGCGACCCTCCTCACCGAGCACGACGGTGAGGACAAGGCGATGCGCGACATCCGCACGCACATGGCCTGGTACCTGATGGGCTTCCCGGTCGGCTCGCAGCTGCGCCGCAGCTTCGCCACCGTCTCCCGGCTGACTCAGCTCGAGGACCTGATCGGTCAGCTCGACCCGTCCGCCCCCTTCCCCACCGACGCCCTCGGCCCGCGCGGCCGCCAGGGCTCGCCGCAGGCCAAGGTCGCCCTCCCCGACGGCTGGCTCGACGATCCCGAGGACGACACCGTTCCCTCGGCAGCCGATGTGATGCACAGCGGCGGCTGATTCCGGCCAGGTCAGACCGCCATTGTCATCGGTGCGCAACGAGTTCGCCTTCGATTCGTTTGCGCACAGGAGTGGCTACTCGTGGCGGAATCGTTATCATTGCGGACATCGTTCGGCTGCGGTACGAATCGGAGCCGTCGGTGACGCGCATGTTGCGGCAGATTGAAGAAGTGAGGTTCGTTGGTGGGTGACGATCGGCGCGGGCGTACGCCCCGGCCCGGAAGTCGCGCCCCCTGGGAGCGCTATCCGACGGCCGAACCCACCGAGCAGCCGGACACCGGCGCGCGACGGTCCAGGCACGCGGACACGGCGCAGGACCCCGGTGCGGCACCGCTGACGGTGCAGGACCTCGTCGACCGCGTCGACAGCGAACGCACCAGGCGCGGCAGGCGCCCCGCCCCCGACACCGACGCGGGTTCGCGTGCGGGCCGCCGGGCCCGCGACCAGGCGCCGCGTCCCACCCAGCGTCCCGACATCACCGCGCGCACCGACAGCTCGTCCGTAGTCGACGACATCGCCGGCACACCGCATCGCGCCGAATCCCCCGCCGACCGCACCGCGACCACCGCGCTGCCCGCCCAGGCGCCCGACCCGGGCCGTGGCGGACGCAAGCCCGCCGCCCCGCGCCGCGCCCACGATCCGATCGGCGACCCGGCCACCGACATCCTGCCCGCGATCACCGCCGAGCCGCCGCAGCGCGCGAGGCCGATCAAGGCCACGGCCGCCGCACCGCCACGGCATCCCTCGGCCGACGGCCGCCGCGGCAAGCAGGCGCGGATGGCGGGCCGGGTGGCGTGCACCTTCTTCGCGGTGCTCGCGCTGGTCGTCACCGGTGGCGGCTGGAGCTACCTGCAAGCCACCGACAACAGCTTCACCCAGGTCTCGGCGCTCGACGGCACCACCGAGGACGTGCTCGACGGCGACATGCAGCTCGGTGACGAGAACTACCTGATCGTCGGCACCGACACCAGGGCGGGCGTCAACGCCGACCTCGGCGCGGGCACCACCGACGACGCCGAAGGCGCGCGCGCCGACACGGTCATGCTGGTGCACATCCCGAAGAACCGTTCGCGCGTCGTCGTTGTCTCTTTTCCCCGCGACCTCGATGTCACCCGGCCGCAGTGCGCGGGCTGGGACAACGAGAAGGCCGCCTATACCGACCAGAAGTTTCCCCTGGCGATGGGCGACAAGCTCAATGCCGTCTACGCGCTCGGTGGCCCCCGCTGCCTGGTCGACGTGGTGCGAAAGATGTCGGGCCTGAGCATCGGCCACTTCATCGGCATCGACTTCGCCGGATTCCAGGCGATGGTCGACCGGGTCGACGGCGTCGAGGTCTGCTCCACCAAGCCGATCATCGACGGCGTGCTCGGCACGGTCCTGGAAACCTCGGGCAAGCAGCGCATAAACGGTGAGACCGCACTCAACTATGTGCGCGCCCGACACGTCATCGGTGAGGAGCGCAGCGACTACGACCGGATCCACCGGCAACAGCAGTTCCTGGCGGCCCTGCTCCGTGGGGCGTTGTCGAGCAAGGTGCTGCTCGACCCGGGCAAGTTGCAGGGTTTCGTCGAGGCGTTCGGGCAGCACACCTTCGTCGACGGCGTCGGCACCCAGGACCTGATCCTGCTCGGCCGATCGCTGCAGAAAGTCAATGCCGGTGCGGTGACGTTCATTACCGCACCGACCGCAGGGACCACGGCGTACGGCAACGAGATTCCGCGCGAGTCCGATATCAGGGCGATCTTCCGCGCGATCATCGACGACCAGCCGCTGCCCGGTGAGGAGACCGCCCCGCCGGTCACCAGCTCGGCCGAAGCACCGCCGACGCAGGCGCCCAAGGTGCATGCCGTCAGTCCGGGATCGGTGTCGATTCGGGTTTCCAACGGAACCGGCCGCACCGGCGTCGCGCAGCAGGCCGCCAACAAGCTCAGCACGATGGGATTCGGGATCTACAGCGTCGGCAACTACCCCGACGGCAGCGAGTCGACGGTGGTGCACTACTCGATGGGCAACGAAGCGGCGGCCGCGACTGTCGCCAGTTCGATCCCCGGCGCGGTCATCGAACGCGACGACAACCTGGACGGGATCGTCGAGGTCATCCTGGGTTCGAGCTTCGCGGGACAGGTCCGCACCCCCACTGCGGTCGGTACCGAGATCCCCAACGTGGGGACCGGCAAAGCGATCGCGGCGGCACCTGTCGCCCTCCCGTCCGACCTCGAACACATGAACGCCGCCGACACCAGCTGCGATTGATCGACCACCCGGGCTGAGCTGGCATGACACTGCCACGCGGCATTCACCCGGTGTTGGGTGACAGCGCCGGGGGTACCCACTAGGGTCTGCAATCATGCGTGTCATCTACAACGAGCAAATGGCGGATCTCGCCAACCTCCTGGGCGAGATGGCCGGTCTCGCTGGCCAGGCGATGGAACAGGCCACCCAGTCCCTGCTGCAAGCCGACCTCACCCTGGCCGAGCAGGTCATCGGGGAGCAGGATCGGATCTCGGTGATGATCTCCGAGGCCGAGGAGAAGGCCTTCGCCCTGCTCGCGCTGCAGGCCCCCGTCGCGGGCGACCTGCGCCAGGTGGTGAGCGCCATCCAGATCGTCGGTGACGTCAACCGGATGGGCGCGCTGGCACTGCACGTCGCCAAGGTGACCCGCCGCCGCCACCCCAACCACGCGCTGCCCGAGTCGGTCAACGGCTACTTCGCCGAGATGGGCCGCATCGCGGTCAACATGGGTGCGGGCGCCAAGGAGGTGCTCGAGACCCGCGATCCCGAGCGTGCCGCCCAGCTCAACCAGGACGACGAGGCGATGGACGACCTCCACCGCCACCTGTTCACCCTGCTGATGGACCGCGAGTGGAAGTACGGCGTCGCCTCGGCCGTCGACGTCACCCTGCTGGGCCGCTACTACGAGCGCTTCGCCGACCACGCCGTCGAGATCGGCCGCCGGGTGATCTTCCTCGTCACCGGCGTCCTCCCGGGCGACGACGAAGTCGAAAGCTAGGGAACACCAACGGAAAAGCCCCCGCACTCCTTCCAGGAGGCGGGGGCTTTCTCGTTGCTCTTAACCGAAGCGGCCGGAGATGTAGTCCTCCGTGGCGCGCTGGGTGGGGTTGGAGAAGATCTTCTCGGTGTCGTCGATCTCGATCAGCTTGCCGGGCTTGCCCTGGGCCTCGAGATTGAAGAAACCGGTCTGGTCACTCACGCGCGCGGCCTGCTGCATGTTGTGGGTGACGATGACGATGGTGAATTCCTTCTTCAGCTCGGTGATCAGGTCCTCGATCGCCAGGGTGGAGATCGGGTCCAGCGCCGAACAGGGCTCGTCCATCAGCAGCACGTCGGGCGAGACCGCGATCGCGCGGGCGATGCACAGACGCTGCTGCTGACCACCGGAGAGGCCGCCGCCCGGCTTGTCGAGCCGGTCCTTGACCTCGTTCCAGAGGTTGGCGCCCTTGAGCGAGCGCTCGGCGACCTCGTCGAGTTCCTTCTTGTTGCGCACGCCCTGCAGCTTCAGGCCGGCCACCACGTTGTCGCGAATGGACATGGTGGGGAACGGGTTCGGGCGCTGGAACACCATGCCGATGGTGCGGCGCACGCCCACCGGGTCGATCGCGGCGCCGTAGATGTCCTCGCCGTCGAGCAGCACCGCGCCCTCGACGCGGGCGTTCGGGGTCACCTCGTGCATCCGGTTCAGCGAACGCAGCACGGTGGACTTGCCACAACCGGAGGGACCGATGAAGGCGGTGACGCTGCGGGGCAGCACGGTCAGGTCCACGTCCGACACAGCGTGGAAGGCGCCGTAGTAGATATTGAGATCTTTGACGTCGATCCGCTTGGCCATCTGAGTTATCCGTTCGCTTCTATCGGTTCCGGGTGAGCAGCTTGTTGACGCCGGCAGCGGCCAGGTACAGCGCCGCGATGATCAGGATCAGCGTGAGCGCCGCACCCCAGACCCGCTCGCGACCGGCAGCCTCCGGGTTGGCCAGCTCTTGGTAGATCAACAACGGCAGCGAGGCCATGTTGCCGTCGAAGATGTTCTGGTTGATCGACTTGCTGTAGCCGACCAGCACGAGCACCGGCGCGGTCTCACCCATGACGCGGGCGAGGGCGAGCAGGATGCCCGAGATCATGCCGGGCGCCGCGGTGGGAATGACGATCCGCAGGATGGTCTTCCACTTCGGCACGCCGAGCGCGTAGGACGCCTCGCGCAGCTCATCGGGCACCAGCTTGAGCATTTCCTCGGTGCTGCGCACGACGACCGGGAGCATCAGCAGGACCAGCGCCAGCGAGACGGCGAAGGCGCTCTGCGGCATACCGAAGGTCGCGATCCACAGCGCGAAGATGAACAGCGCGGCGACGATCGATGGCACACCGGCGAGGATGTCGACCATGAAGGTGGTGACCCTGGCGAGCCTGCCGCGACCGTATTCGACCAGGTAGACCGCGGCCATGACACCGAGCGGCACGGCGATCACCGAGGCGACCGCGGACTGCACGATGGTGCCGTAGATCGCGTGGTAGACACCGCCGCCGGTCTGATCCGGCAGGATGCCCTTCTGCGAGTTGAACCACCAGTCGGCGGACACGATCGCGGTGATGCCCTTGGTGACGACCAGTCCGAGCACCCACACCAGCGGGATCAGCGCGATGACGAAGCACGCGGTGACCAGGCCGGTCGCGATGTTGTTCTTGATCCGCCTGCCGGTGCTGACGTGGCGGAAGGTAGGCGCTTTGACCGGCTTGTCGAGGGTCGTTGTGCTGGTCATCAGCCGTTCACCTTTCCACCGGAGGCCAGGCGGGCCAGCGCGTTGACGACGAAGGTCAGCGCGAACAGGACGAAGCCGGCGGCGATGTAGGCGCCGGTCGGCAGCGGTGCGCTGAACTCCGAGGCGGCGGAAGCGATCTTGGAGGCGAAGGTGTAGCCGCCGTCGAAGAGCGACCAGGATCCGGCCTGGCTCGCGGTGCGCAGCACCACCAGGACGGCGATCGTCTCACCGAGCGCGCGGCCGAGGCCGAGCATCGAACCCGCGATCACACCGCTGCGGCCGTAGGGCAGCACGGTCATCCGCACGACTTCCCACTTGGTGGCGCCGAGCGCCTGCGCGGCCTCGATGTGGGCGCGCGGGGTCAGCGCGAAGACCTCGCGGGCGACGGAGGTGATGATCGGCAGGATCATGACGGCGAGCACGACGCCAGCGGTGAAGATGGTGCCACCGCCGCCGATCGAGACGTTGCCGTCGGAGAAGAGGAAGAACCAGCCCAGCTTGTCGTTGAGGAACTGCTGGACCGGCGCGATCTGCGGCGCGAGCACAAGGAAGCCCCAGAGGCCGAACACGATGGACGGCACCGCGGCGAGCAGGTCGATCAGCATCGTGAACGGCCTGCCGAGCTTCGACGGCGCGTAGTGGGTCAGGAACAGGGCGATCCCGACACCGATCGGCACCGCGACGATGAGCGCGAACACCGAGCTCAGCACCGTGACCATGAACAGGTCACGAATGCCGAAGCGCAGGTTGTTCGCGTCACCGGTCGAGAATTCGGTGCTGGTGAAGAAGTTGACCTCGTCAGCCCGGAGCGAGGGGACCGCGCGGATCAGCAGGAACAACGCGATCAACGCGATGGCAGCGACGATGGTCGCGCCTGCCGCGGTGGCCGTCCAACGGAAGATCGTCTCGGCGTTCAGGCGGCCGGTACGACCCCCGTCAGGGGCCTTGTCGATTTTCGGTTCGGTCGGCATAGTCGCAGTATCTCCGGCCGCCCTCGGGCTCGTCGAATCCGACGAGCCCGCTGCGGTCACCTCAGGGTGCGTGGTCATGGTCTTCGAGCGATCAGGAGATGGCGTTGATCGCGGTGGTCAGCTTGGTCTTGAACGCGTCCGGCAGCGGCACGTAGCCCGCCTCGGCGAGACCGGTCTGGCCGTTGGTGACGGCCGAGGTCAGGAACGCCTTGACGGCCTTGCCGGTCTCGGCGTCGGCGTACTTGGAGCACACGATCTCGTAGGTCGCCATCATGATCGGGTACGAGCCGGCCGTGGTGGGCTTGTAGAACGAGCTGGTGTCGAGGACCAGGTCGTTGCCCTCGCCCTTGACCTTCACGCCGTCGATCGACTTACCGGCCGACTCGGCCGACAGCTTGACCGGGTCCTTGCTCGCGGAGGTGATGATCTGCGCGATCGACAGGTTCTGCGCCTTGGCGAAGGACCACTCGTTGTAGGTGATCGAGTTCTTGGTGCTCTTGATCGCGGCCGAGGTGCCCTCGTTGCCCTTGGCGCCTTCACCGACACCGCCGTTGAAGGTCTTGCCGCCACCCTTGCCCCACGCGCCGTCGGAGGCGGCGTCGAGGTAGAGCTGGAAGTTGTCGGTGGTGCCCGACTCGTCGGAGCGGAAGATCACGGCGATCTTCTCCGACGGCAGCTTGGCGTTGGGGTTGAGCGCCTTGATCTCCGGGGCGTCCCAGGTGGCGACGGAGCCGTTGAACACCTTGGCGGCGGTCGGGCCGTCGAGGACCAGGTCGGTCACGCCGTCGACGTTGTAGGTGATGGCGATCGGGCCGAAGACGGTCGGCAGGTTCCACGCCGGGGCGCCGCAACGCTCCTGCGCCTTGGCGGGCTCTTCCTTCTTCGAGCTCAGCGCCGAGTCGGAGCCACCGAAGTCGGTCTGGGCGCCGATGAACTCGTTCACACCCGCGCCGGAGCCGCTGGAGGTGTAGTTCAGGGTGAAGCCGTCGCAGTTGGTCTCGTAGGCGGCGACGAAACGCTCCATAGCGTTCTTCTGCGAGGAAGCACCGGACGCCTTCAGCGCCTTCTTGCCACCGCAGGCGACGCTGCTGTTGGCGGCGTTGCCGGTGTCGCCACCGGTGTTGTCATCGCTGCCACAGGCGGCCAGGGTCATGGCGCCCACGGCGAAAACACCGACCAGGGCACTGGTGCGCTTGAAGTTCACTTTTCCTCCGACATTGCTGACGACTCGCTCGGTCCCTCACCGGCCCGGGCGAGTTGGGAGGTGCGGATCGCGGGGGAACGCGCGCACCAGGCGACGACTGTGCCGCCCAGAAGTAACCTAGGGTCGCCCGGTTGACAGTGAGCCGGACGTGGGTTAACGGAGAATGAACACCCCGGCGCGAATAGGGCTACGATTGTGACGTTTGCCCCAGTTTTACTCACACGTACCCGGTCATCCGCGCAATATTCAGCGGCGCAGAAGAATTCACCCGCGGTGTGAGGTGTCTCGCAGCCGTCAGGGCAGCGCGTAGGCGACGTCGATGTGCGCCGGGGCGAACCCGAGTTTGGTGTAGGTGTGCACGGCGGCGTGGTTGTCGGCTTCGGTGTAGAGCAACACCTCGGCCAGCCCCTCGGCGCGCAGGTACCGCAGTCCGGCCAGGGTCAGCAGCCTGCCGAGGCCACGGCCCTGCGCGGACGGATCGATGCCGACCACGTAGACCTCGCCCGCCGGCGCGGCGTCGGGATGCGCCTTGGTCCAGTGGAATCCGAGCAGGCGCGCCGGATCGGCGGCGTCGAAGGCCAGGAACAAGCCGGCCGGATCGAACCAGGATTCGGCGCGCCTGGCCGCGATGTCGCGTTCGGTCCAGCCGCCCTGCTCGGGGTGCCAGGAGAATGCGGCGTTGTTGACCCGCAACAGTTCGGCGTCGTCGGCGGGGCCTTCGTAGGTGCGCAGGACGAGATCATCCGGCACCACCATTTCCGGTAGCTCCGGGGTTGCCAGCGATCGGCGCATCTGCCACAGCTCCCGTGCCGTGACGAGCCCGATGCCGGCCGCGACCGCCTTGGCCGCGGGCAGGTCACCGTGCGCCCACACCCGCGCGCCGGGTCCGCCTTCGGTCAGCGCGGCGCGCACGAGCTCGGCGCCGACGCCGTCGCCGCGCGCGGACGGGTCGACAGCGACCTCCGCCATCGCGGGGTGTTCGTCATGTGCCGCAACGAGATTCGCGTAGCCGACGAGTTCGCCCGCGCGTTCGGCGAGCAGATGTCTTGTCGCCGGGTCGGCCGCGGCGAGGGAGAGCACCGCCTGTTCGGAGACCGGCGCGACACCGTCGGCCGCCTTCGCCCTGGCGAGCAGGTCGCGCACCAGCGTCGCGGTCGCCGGATCGATCCGGTCGGTCCAGGTCAGGGTTGCTGTCTGCGACATCGCCGTCCTCCTCGCTGTGCGCGGCTGGCCGACGACCACGCCGCGCCGTACCGTCCTGGCGCTGCTCGGCGCGCGCTACTGCGCGCTGCCGTTGAGCGGGGCCAGCGAGTCGTCGCCGTCGACGTCCTCGTCGTGGAAACTCACCACGTCACCCTTGGTGGCGGGCGTCCTCGCCGGGCGGACCGCCTTGTAGCCGACATTGCGCACGGTGCCGATCAGCGACTCGTACTCGCTGCCGAGCTTGGCGCGCAGGCGCCGCACGTGCACGTCGACGGTGCGGGTGCCGCCGAAGAAGTCGTAGCCCCACACCTCCTGCAGCAGCTGGGCGCGGGTGAACACCCGGCCCGCGTGCTGGGCGAGGTACTTGAGCAGCTCGAATTCCTTGTAGGTGAGGTCGAGCGGGCGCCCGCGCAGCCGCGCGGTGTAGGTGCCCTCGTCGATCACCAGCTCACCCAGGGTGATCTTGCCCGTGTTCTCCGGGCTGGCCACACCACCGTTGCGGCCGACCAGCAGCCGCAGCCGCGCGTCCAGCTCGGCGGGGCCGGTGCCCGGCAGCAGGATGTCGTCCAGGCCCCAGTCCGCGTTGACCGCCACCAGGCCGCCCTCGGTCAGCACCGCGACGACCGGCACCGAGGAGCCGGTGCTGCCGAGCAGCCTGCACAGACCGCGCGCGGCGGCCAGATCGGTTCTGGCGTCGACCAGCGCGACATCGGCGCTGCCCGCCTCCAGCAGGGACGACACCTCGGTCGGCGCGGGCCGCACGTTGTGCGCCAGTAGCGACAACGACGGCAGCACCGCATCGGGGTTGGGGTCGGAGGTCAGTAGGAGCAGCTCCACCGGGCTCTCCTCCTATCTCGTGGCTCCGCGGACGACAGCAGCCGCGTAGCTACGTCGCCGAAACACAGGTCAGTCGATTGCAACATTAGCCCCTGAAGGCTGATGACCTCGCACCATGGGCCGAGTCGCGGTGTCTCTGTCGCCATCCATCCCACTTCTGACCTGACCGGAGGGTGCGACGGAGAAGTGCCAGGACGCCCGCCGCTAGGGTGAGGAGCATGCGCAAGCTGATCATCGGGCTGCTGTGCCTGGCCGGGGTGGCGGTGGTGATCGATTTCGGCGCCGCCGCCTACACGGAGTACCACGTATCGCGGCAACTGCGTGCCGGAGCCGACTTGTCGGCCGACCCAGAAGTGACCATCAAGGGCTTCCCGTTCCTCGCCCAGGCGATGTCGGGCCGCTACGACGACGTGCTGATCCGCGCCCGCAGCATGCGCCCCGACATCCCCGGCGAGATCGCACTGGAGGCCAATCTCTACGGCCTGCACGCCTCGGCGAGTCAGTTGGTCGACGGCACCGCGCGCACCGCGCAGGTCGACCGCGTCGAAGCCAAGATGGCGATCGAGCCGACCGAGCTGGGTCGCCTGTTCGGCATCCCCGACCTGCAGGTGCTCGGCCCGCCCGCCGACAAGTCCGACGGCACCGGCGGTTCCGGCGGTTCCGGGCTGACCACCGCGGGCGCCCATGTCCTCAAGGGCTCCCTCCCGGTCGCGCCCAACGGCCGCGTGCTCGGGCCCGGCGTCGTCCCGACGAGCAACGCGACCAAGGTCGAGGTGCAGGTCGAAGCCGATCTGCTGCTCGACGGCGACAAGATCAGGATCCAGGCCACCCGCTTCTACACCGACCGCACCTCGACCGCCGATACCCCGACCTCGACCACCAAGTCCGAGATCCTCGACGTCGATCGACCGGCCGTGCTCGAGCGCTTCAGCCGTACGATCGATACCAAGGAACTGCCGTTCGGCATCGCCCCCACCGAAGTGGAGGCCAAAGGCGGCCAGATCATCGTCTACGGTGTCGGCCGCTCCCTGACCATCGACCTGGACCGATTGCAGCAACCATGATCGAACTCGTCATCCTCGCCGCCGTGGTGCTGGCCGCCGTCGCGGTCGGCCTGCTGCTGCGGCGCAACCAGGGCCGCGTCCGCCCGGCCACCCTCGACCCCGAGACCGCCCAGCGCGCCCGACTGCTCGACGCGGCGGGCGTCACCGGCGCCACCCCCGCGGTGCTGCACTTCTCGGCCGACTGGTGTGGCCCTTGCGACGCGGTCCGCCGGGTCGTCGCCGGCGTCACGGCCGACCTGTCCGCATCCCCGAACGCACCGCGCGACATCGAGGTCGACATCGACGCCGACCCCGCGCTGGCAAGGGAACTCAACGTGCTCTCGCTGCCGACGACCTTCGTCTTCGACGCCGAGGGCAAGGAGCGTTTCCGCATCTCCGGCGTGCCGAAGGCGGGCGATCTGCGCACCGCGCTCGAACCGCTGACAGTGTGATCTAGCCCCCTGTTACGGGGGCCCGGGACATTTCCCGGGACGACCGGGTAAACTGCTTCTCGTGCAATCCGACCACGAGCTGATGCTCACCCGACGCCGCACAGTTGATCTGTGTCGGCTCGGTGGTTGTTGCTGCCTGTGCCGCTGAACGGTCGGCATCTCTGAACGAGATTCCTGACGCCGACCTATGTCCGCCGCGCGAGTGATCGTCTCGATCCCCCGGCGAACTGGCAGATCCGAAGTCAACAGACTCATCTTCAGCGCAGGAGTTCGCACAATGACCATTTCCCTTGATTCCCCACCGCGCGTCGACGTCCGCGGGCCACGTTTCGTGGCCTGGGTGACGACCGGCGTGCTGGTTCTGGTGCTCGTCACCGCCGCTTTCTCCACCGTCGCCGCCGCGATCCTGATCGGCCTGCAGGCCGTCGTCTTCGCGATCGGCGCGTCGGGCGGCCCTGCCAAGAACCCTTACGGCCGGATCTACGCGGCGTTCATCGCGCCGCGGCTCGGTCCGCCCACCGAGACCGAGCCCGTGCCGCCGCTGCGTTTCGCGCAGCTGCTCGGCTTCGCGTTCGCCGGTCTGTCCCTGCTGGGCTTCGTGCTCGGCTCCCCGATCGTCGGCGCGGTGTTCGCCGGCTTCGCTCTGTTCGCGGCGTTCTTGAACGCGGCGTTCGGGGTCTGCCTGGGCTGCCAGATCTACCCGCTGGTGGCCCGCTTCCGCCGGTCCACTGCCCCGGCATCGAACTGAACCCCTGCAAGTCATCTCTGAAAGGAACAACATGGCTCGCTCCGATGTCCTGGTCTCCGTTGACTGGGCCGAAGAGAACCTCAACGCCCCCGGCGTGGTCTTCGTCGAGGTCGACGAGGACACCTCCGCCTACGAGGGTGGCCACATCGAAGGCGCCATCCGCCTCGACTGGAAGACCGACCTGCAGGATCAGGTTCGCCGCGACTTCGTGAACCAGGAGCAGTTCTCCGACCTGCTCTCGGCGCGCGGCATCAGCAACGACGACACCGTCGTGCTCTACGGCGGCAACAACAACTGGTTCGCGGCGTACGCCTACTGGTACTTCAAGCTCTACGGCCACAACGACGTCAAGCTGCTCGACGGTGGCCGCAAGAAGTGGGAGCTCGACGGTCGTCCGCTCTCGCGTGACGCGGTCTCGCGCCCGGCCACCCAGTACAAGGCCTCGGCGCCCGACAACTCCATCCGCGCGTTCCGCGACGAGGTCATCGCGGCCATCGGCGCCAAGAACCTGGTCGACGTGCGTTCGCCCGACGAGTTCTCCGGCAAGATCCTGGCTCCCGCGCACCTGCCGCAGGAGCAGAGCCAGCGGGCCGGCCACATCCCGACCGCGATCAACGTGCCGTGGAGCAAGGCGGCCAACGAGGACGGCACCTTCCGTACCGACGCCGAGCTCGCCGAGCTGTACAAGGACGCGGGCCTGGACGGCGAGAAGGAGACCATCGCCTACTGCCGCATCGGCGAGCGTTCCTCGCACACCTGGTTCGTGCTGCAGGAGCTGCTCGGCCACCAGAACGTCAAGAACTACGACGGCAGCTGGACCGAATACGGTTCGCTCGTCGGCGTGCCTATCGAGTTGGGAGCGTAATCAATATGTGTGCAGCACCTACCCAGAGTCAGGCCATCCCGGCCGGTGTCGACGTGGAGAAGGAGACGGTCATCACGGGCCGCGTCCTGAGCGCCGACGGTCAGCCGGTGGGCGGCGCGTTCGTGCGTCTGCTCGACGGCAACGGTGATTTCACCGCCGAGGTCGTCGCCTCCGGCACCGGTGATTTCCGCTTCTTCGCCGCGCCGGGTTCGTGGACCCTGCGCGCGCTGTCCTCGTCGGGCAACGGCTCGGCCTCGGTCACCCCCGAGGGCGCGGGCATCCACTCGGTGGACGTCGCGGTCGCGAAGTAAGAACCTCACAACGGCCCTGGTAGTTCCTGTGCGGAAACTACCAGGGCCGTTTTCGTGTCCGCTCACCGGACTCGCTAGACTCCGATTCGTGGTCCTCTTCTTCGAGATTCTCCTTGTCGCCGTGTCGATCCTCATCGGCTGGTTCGGCCTGTACGTCTTCTACCGGCTGTTCACCGAGTCATGAGCGGGCTCGCGAGCGAAGGTTCCGAACCGGCCGAGCGCGCGAGCACAGAGCAAGACGCTCCGGCCGAGCGTCGCAGCGGTGACGAGGCAGTCAACGTCGCCGCCGAACGGGCCAAGGAGACCGGTGTCAGGAACATCGCGGTCCTGGCAGGTCTTCCCCTGCCCACCGACACCGCGAACCTGCGCGAAGGTCCCGACCTGAACCACGCCATGCTGGCGCTGCTGCCGCTGGTCGGCGTGTGGCGGGGCGAGGGCGAAGGCAATCATTCCGCCGACGGTGACTACCGCTTCGGCCAGCAGATCGTCGTCTCGCACGACGGCGGCGATTACCTGGTCTGGGAATCGCAGACCTGGAAGCTCGACTCCGAGGGCAACTACGAGCGCCCCGATCTGCGCGAGAGCGGCTTCTGGCGCGTCGGCACCGAGGGTGACGACGAGATGCTCGAGCTCCTGCTCACCCACAGCAACGGCATCGTCGAGCTGTTCTACGGCACCGCCCGCACCCAGTCCTCCTGGGAACTGGCCACCGACGTGGTGATCCGCAGCCAGTCCGGCGCGGTCGTCGGCGGCGCCAAGCGCCTCTACGGCATCGTCGAAGGCGGCGACCTGGCCTACGTCGAGGAACGAGTAGACGCCGACGGCGCCCTCGAACCCCGCCTCTCGGCCCGCTTGCAGCGCTATATCGGCTGACAGACGCACCGAAGGCCCCGCGCTGCTGCGCGGGGCCTTCGACGTTCTCCGGAGAAATGGAGCGACCCCCGAGCCGTTTCGCTGCGTTCGCTGAACGCGGCGGTCCCGGTTGGATCGTCCGGGGGCTCGGGGGTCGGGTGACTGCCTGGGATTCGCTCAGCGCACCGCTGGGGAATCTCCCGCAGTGGTGCTGCTAGCGGGCAGCCACCTCACGCATCCGATGAACATACATTCCTCAGATCACCTCCTCTCTTGTGTACTGATGAATCTATCGGCACGTCGTGAGCTCGGCAATTGATTTTCTCGTCGCGCTGACCTGGACGAATGCAGGTCAATGCGCCGGGTGGGTGAGCTGGCAGGTGCCGGTGGCGTCGACGGTGACGATGGTGTCGGCGCGGTGGTCCGCCGGGAGCTGATGGGTGACGACGACGACCGTGCGGTCCGGGTCGACCAGGCCGCTGTCGGTATCGAGGAGATCCCGGAGCAGTTGTTCGCCTTCGGCGGCGGCCAGGTGCTCGGTGGGCTCGTCGAGCAGCAGGGTGGTGGCTGGGGCGACGAGTGCGCGAGCGAGGAGGATGCGTCTGCGCTGTCCGCCTGATACCGCGGCCGCGCCTGCGGTCAGCCCCGTGTGGATGCCGTCGGGCAAGGAGTCCAGCCAGGGGCCGAGTCCAACTGTGTGCAGCGCCGTTTCGGCGTCTTCGACCGTGAGGTCACCGCGCGCGACGCGCAGGTTCTCCAGGATCGAGGTGCCGAACAGGTGTGCGTCCTCGGCGAAGAAAGTTACCCCGTCGCGAGGCGCGTCGAACAGACCCGCCCAGGACATGAGCAGGGTCGTCTTGCCCGCACCGCTGGGCCCGATGACGACGATTCGGCTGCCCTCGGGCAGCGGGATACGCGGCAACCGGGACTCCGCGCCGGCGAGCGTTTCGGGGACCTCGTCCACCCGGCTGCCCGAAACCGCGCCACCGCCTTCCCCTGCGGCGCCGCTGGTCTCACCGGACTCGGCGGCGCGGAGACGGTGCAGGGCTGCGCGGGAAGTCGTCAGAGTGGTTGCCGCGGCGGGGAGGGCGCCGACGGCTTCGAAGGCCGACAGCGGGACCAACACCAGGATGGTGAGGGCCATCGGGGTCATGCCGCCGGGCAGTCCGCCCGTCGGTCCGTAGGCGGCGATGCCGACCAACAGGGCGCCCAGCGCGCTGACGCCGATGGACAGCGGGGTCGCCGCGGCGGCCCAGGCGCTGTGCGAGGCGGCGGTGTCCTCGGCTTTCACCGCGCGCCGGGTCGCCTTGTCCGCCTGGGCGAGTGCCGCGTCGAGCTTGCCCGCGACGCGCAGTTCGGCGGCATGGTCGAGCACGGTGACCGCCTCCGCCGTGAACTCCGCACGGTCAGCGCGCACCGCCTGCTCGGCTTCCCGCGCTGCCACTCCCGACAGCCACGGCGCCAACATCCCCGAAACGGCTAGGGCAACAGCCAGAATCACCGCCGCGGGCACCGAGATGAACGCGATCAGCCCGACCGCCGCGAGTGACAGGATCACCGCCACCGCGACCGGAACGAGCACCCGGACCACCACCGCACCGAGGTCATCGATATCCGCGCCGATCCGCACGAGCAGATCACCCCGCCGCATCTCCCGCAGGTCACCACGCCCGCGTTCCGGTACGTCCGAACCTTCGGACTGGGAACGATCCGCCGAAGTCCCCTTCCACCACCAGATATCCGAATGCGCCAGCGTGCGATACACCGTCGTCCGCGCCGTGGTCATCGCCCGCAGCGCCACATCGTGGGTGGCCAGCCGCTCCAGATACCGGCACAGTCCCCGCGAGATGCCCAGCGCCCGCACCGCGACCACCGCCACGCTGAGATACAACACCGGCGGCATCTGCCAGGCCCGCGCGATCAACCACGCCGCCAGCGCGGCCAACCCGAGCCCACTACCGAGCGCCGCCACACCCCAGGCGATCGCCACCACGACCCGCCACGGCGACAACGCCAGCAGTTGCCGTATCTCCCGCAGGTCCTGCCGCAACGACCCATCACCGGAACCGCCACGCTCGAGCCCGACTTCGGTCATGACACCGCCACCCCCTGCACGCCATCCGCGACGCCGTAGCTTCGAGATTCCGCGCCATCGCTGTTCGTCTGTGTGCCGGAGCCACGGTTGGCAGAAGTGCCGCCGATGCCGAAGCTGGTGTCCGGGAACGCATCAGCCGAGGCGGCTCGAGCAGTAGGTGTCGGCCGGTCGGGATCGTCGTCGCCGGGGCAGTCGGTGGCGGGTGCGCTGCTACCGACTACCTGGACGACGACGTCCGCTGCGGCCAGGACTGTCGGGCGGTGGCCGACGACGACAACGGTCGCGCCTGCGACCGCGAGGGCGCGCAGAGTGGTCAGCACGTGCTGCTCGCTCTGCGAGTCGAGGTGGGCGGTGGGTTCGTCGAGCAAGAGAACGGGGCGGCGGGCGGCCAGCACCCTGGTGAGGGCGAGGCGCTGTCGCTGGCCCAGTGACAGGCCGATGCCGCCCTGGCCGACAATCGTGTCCCAGCGGGACGGCAGTTCGTTCAGCACGGCGTCGAAACCTGTGGCGGTGCTGATCTCGTCGAGGTCCGCGGCGGAGGCGTGTGCGCCGAGCAGTTCGACATTCTCGCGCAGTGTTCCCGGGACCAGCACCGGTCGCTGCGGCAGCCAGGCGATGCGGGCCCACCAGCTGTCCGGGTCGAGCTCGCGGACATCGGTACCGTCGACGAGGACAGCACCGGCATCGGGCGCAACCAGGCCGAGAATCGCTTGCAGCGCGGTCGATTTCCCGCATCCGTTCGGCCCGGTCAGCACTGTCACCGCCCCGGGGGCGAGCTCGGCGGTCAGACGATCGGGCGCGTTCCCGGACCGGGCCGCAATCGTCAACCCACACAGCATGATTGCCGAACCAACCCGACTCCGAAGGTCGCCGATCTCCGCAGCCCGCCGGCTCGCATCGGACCCGACCCGGTGCGCAGAGTCGGCAGACTCATGCGCGACCGGAACGACACCATCAGCCGCCCACTGCTCATGGGGGCGCCGAGTGGCCGCATGAATCGCACCCTGCTCATGGGTGCCCCGGACGCCACCGCGTGCCGCGCTCTGGTCGCGGGCAGCCGACGCGCCATCACCGACGAAATCGCCCGCCTCCAGCACCGCGAAAGCCTTGTCCCCCGCCGCCATTCCATCCTGCGCCGCATGGAACTTCTCCCCCACCTGCCGCAGCGGCCAGTACACCTCCGGCGCGAGAATCAACGCGACCAGCCCGGCGTACAAACTCATCTCCCCGTACACCAACCGCAAGCCGATGGCGACGGCGATCAGCGCGACACTCAAGGTCGCCAGCGACTCCAGCACCATCGAGGACAGGAACGCGATCCGCAGCGCTCGCATGGTTCGCTGCCGCAGCGAATCACCCAGTGCCTCGACCTGATTCACCATGCTCGGCCCGTCGGCCCCTTCACGGCCGAGGGCACGCAATGTCGGCATGCCCGCGAACAGGTCGAGGAGCTGGTCGGACAGGCGGGTGGTCGCGGCGAGGGTCGCTTCGGCGCGGCCCTGGGTGAGCAGGCCGATGAGCACCATGAACAGCGGGATCAGCGGCACCGTGATGATCGCGATCAGCGCCGAGGTCGGATCGTGGAAGGCGATGACCACCAACACGATCGGCGGCACCAGGCAGGCCAGCAGCAGGGCAGGCAGGTAACCGGTGAACCAGGCGCGCAGGCCGCTCAGTCCATTGCCCACCACGACCGCGATCTCGGTCCGGCGCGCGTCGAGTTCGCGCGGCGGCAGTTCCGCGCCCGCCCGCAGCACCGCCGATTCGAGCTCGGCGACAACGGTGGCACCGGCTCGGTGCGCCAGCCGCGCCTGCCACCAGCTCGCCGCCGCGCGCACCGCCACGGCGACGGAAAGCCCGATCAATTCCGTTGTCCACGCGCTGAACTCGCGCTTGCCGGGGTCGGTGATGACCCCGGCAAGCACCCGGCCGAGCAGGACAGCGATCACCACGATCGTGGCCGTGATCACCAGCGCGAGCAGCACCGACACCACCAGGTGTGGCCGGGCCGAGCGGGCGTACCGCAGCAGGCGAGGATCGACGGGGCGGCGCTTGGCAGTCCGCGCACCGTCCTCTGACGTGTTCGCGGATGCTGATCCGGCACCGGTCTGCCGATCGACCGACCTGTGCTGCGACCTGCCCGCCCGTGCCATGACTCAGTCCTTGCTGGTCAGCGGCAGCCCGGTCGGCGCCGGAATCTGCTCGACGGTCAGCCGCTGACGGAACACCCAGTACGTCCAGCCCTGGTAGACCAGCACGACCGGCGTGGCCAGCAGGGCGGCCCAGCTCATCACCTTCAGCGTGTACGGCGTCGAGGACGCGTTGTAGATGTTCAGGTCGTAGAGCGGGCTGATGGTCGACGGCAGCACGTTCGGGTACATCGAGCCGACGATGAGCACGGTCGCCGAGATGACCGTCAGCGTGGTGCCGACGAAGGCCCAGCCGTCGCGGCCCGCCGCGTTCGCCGCGCCGGCGAGCACCAGGCCGAGCACGGCCGTCACCAGCACCGCCCAGGTCCAGCCCGCACCGTAGGCGAGCTGGGTCCACACGCCGAAGCCGCCGACGATCACCGCGGTCGGCACCAGCAGCAGCCGGACGATGCGCTGCGCGTCGGTACGGACCTCGCCGCCGGTCTTGAGCACCAGGAACACCGCGCCGTGCAGGGCGAACAGGACGCCGGTCGTCAGGCCGCCGAGCAGGGCGTAGGGGCTGAGCAGATCCCACACCGAGCCGACGATCTGGCGATCGGAGTTCAGCGGCACCCCGCGCACCAGGTTCGCGAACACGCAGCCCCAGGCCAGCGCCGGGATCCAGGAGCCGATCCCGATGCCGATATCGCACCAGGCCCGCCATTTCGGATCGTTGATCTTGGCGCGGTATTCGATCGCGCAGATCCGCAGGATCAGCGCGACCAGCAACAGCAACAGCGCCAGATAGAACCCGGAGAACATGCTCGCGTACCACTCGGGGAACGCCGCGAACATCGCACCGCCCGCGGTGATCAGCCAGACCTCGTTGGCATCCCACACCGGGCCGATGGTGTTGAGCACCACGCGCCTGCGGGTATCGGAGCCCTTGCCGAGGATCGGCATCAGCATGCCGACCCCGAAATCGAAGCCCTCCAGCACGAAGTAGCCGGTGAACAGCACGCCGATCAGTACGAACCAGAACTGCTGCAGATCCATCACCGGCTCCTAGTAAGCGAAGGAAAGTTGTTCGACGGCAGGCTCTTCCGGTTTGTGATGCCTGCCGGTGTCCGGTCCGTCGGGGCCCTCGCCGGGGGTGGGCGGCGTCGGTTCGTCCGGCCCGGCGACGGTGTACCGGCGGATCAGGTAGAACCACACCACCGCCAGCACGCCGTAGAGCAGCGTGAACACCACGAGGGAGAACACGACCGTCGCGGGCGCGTGGTCGGAGACCGCCTGCTGCACCGTCATCCGGATGTTCGGGTCACCGGTCGGGTTGGGCACGACCGCCCATGGCTGGCGGCCCATCTCGGTGAACACCCAGCCCGCGGCGTTGGCCAGGAACGGGGTGGGGATCGCGAGCAGGCTCAACCAGGAGAACCAGCGCTGGTCGGGCACCCTGCCCCCGCGGGTCACCCAGAATCCGGCGAGCAGCAGCAGCACCGAGCCCGCGGCAAGGCCGATCATGGCGCGGAAGGACCAGTAGGTGACGAACAGGTTCGGCCGGTAGTCGCCGGGCCCGTACTCGACGTTGTAGGTCTGCTGGAGATCGACGACGCCGTCGAGGGTCACGTCGGTGAACTTGCCCTCGGCCAGGTACGGCAGCACGTAGGGCACTTCGAGCACATGGGTGACGCTGTCGCAGTTGTTGTGCGTGCCGACGGTGAGGATCGAGAAGTCGGGGTCGGTCTCGGTGTGGCACAGCGATTCCGCCGAGGCCATCTTCATCGGCTGCTGCTCGAACATCAGCTTGCCCTGGATGTCACCGGTGAAGATCACCGCGACGCCGGCCAGGGCGACCACCACCAGCGAGGCCCGCGCCACCGGCCGCCACATGGTGCGCGCGTCCTCGAGTTTGGCCGGGTCGCCGCTGCGCGCGTTGCGCACCATCCACCAGCCGGCGATGCCGGCGACGAAGGTACCCGCGGTGAGGAAAGCGCCCGCGACGACGTGCGGGAACGCGGCCAGCGTCGTGTTGTTGGTGAGCAGCGCCCAGATGCTTTCCAGCTCGGCGCGTTCGGTCTCGGGGTTGTACCGCGCGCCGACCGGATGCTGCATGAACGAGTTCGCGGCGACGATGAAGTAGGCCGACGCGTTCACACCGAAGGCCACGATCCAGATGGTCGCCAGGTGCACGAGTTTCGGCAGCCGGGTCCAGCCGAAGATCCACAGGCCGATGAACGTCGACTCCATGAAGAACGCGATGAGCGCTTCCAGCGCCAGCGGCGCGCCGAAGATGTCGCCGATGAAGCGGGAGTACTCGCTCCAGTTCATCCCGAACTGGAATTCCTGCACGATGCCGGTGGCGACGCCGATGGCGAAGTTGATCAGGAACAGCTTGCCGAAGAATTTGGTGAGCCGGTACCAGTGTTCCTTGCCGGTGATCACCCAGGCGGTCTGCATCATGGCGATCAGCGGCGCCAGACCGATTGTCAGCGGTACGAAGATGAAGTGATAGACGGTGGTGATACCGAATTGCCACCGGGAGACGTCCACAATGTCCATCCGACCCTCCAGCTTCTACTACGACAAGTTGTAGTAGATCGTACGCCTGGATCTCCCCCTGGTGAGCGTGACAACCGCCACGACACGCCGAAAGGTTACTGCGCGAAGGGGATCTACGCGGCCCGACCGGGGATTCCCGGCGCCGCGGGGGCACGCCCACCCGTGCCCCGGACACGACTCACCAGTCGCCGATGGTCCCCGGCCGTTCGACCCCCAGATTCACCATGTCGATGATCTCCTGCGCGTTGTCCGGCGCCGACATGCGCACACCGTCGAGCTGATTCACCCGCGCGGCCAGCGTGATGCTCGACAGCAGCCAGATGCTGTCGCAGTCGAACAGGTCGGCGGTGAACAGCGACTGGTACTTGCACTCCCAGCCCTGCTTCTCCGCCACCGCGAACAGCGAACGCTGCGTTACCCCCGGCAGCACTCCGCTCTTCGCGGGCGGGGTGATGAGCTGCTTGTCGCGCGCGATCACGACGGTCGAGCGCGGGCCCTCGAGCACCCGGTGCTCGGTGCTGTGGAAGATCACGTCCTCGGCGCCCATCCGCCGCGCGAACCGCAGTGCGGCCATATTGGTCGCGTAGGAGAGGGTCTTCGCGCCGAGCAGTTGCCACGGCGCCGCCTGCGCGAGGTCGACCGAGATGCCGCGCGCCAGCGACATCACCTTCACGCCTTCGGCACGGGCCGTCGCGACCCGAGCCGGTACCGGGGAGACGAGCACGTACGCGGTGGGCTTCGGTTCGGTCGGGGTCAGTCCCGCCGGAGCGTCGTATTCCGAATCGCGGCCGCGGGTGTAGATCAGCCGCAGCATGCCTTCCTCTTCCGAACCCCACTCCTTGCACGCCAGCTCGACCGCGGCGCGCCATTTCGACAGCCCCGGCTCCGGCAGCTCGAGCGCCTGCGCGGACCGGCGCAGCCTGGCCAGGTGGAATTCCAGCGCGGTCGCCGTGCCGTCGCGGACCAAAATCGTTTCGAAGACACCGTCGCCGCGCAGTGCGCCGATGTCGTCGGCATAAAGCGACGGCGCGTTCGCATCAGCGACCGCGCCGTCGAGTGTCACAAGTACCCGTTCTCCCATGTGACGAGCGTAGGCGTTATCGCTCCGTTATGCCTACGGCTGCTCCGAATCGGACGCCCGGCTGCGGCGCGTGTCGGTGGACGCGCCTACAGTGGGTCTTGTGTCGGTGGTCGTCGCCCCCAGTCCTGTTCTCCACACTCCGGGTGCCGTCGCGGGCGCACCTGGCTCCCCGGACGCCGCGGTCGCGTGGCATTACGGTGATCCGTTCGGCGAGCAGAAGGCCGCGGCGCAGCGCGTCGCGGTGGTCGATCGCTCGCATCGCGGCGTCGCCAGGATCACCGGCGCCGAGCGGCTGAGCTGGCTGCACACCATCACCAGCCAGCACATCGCCGCGCTGCCCGACGGGCACAGCGCCGAGAATCTCGACCTCGATCTCAACGGCCGCGTGCTGCACCACTTCGTGCTCACCGATCTCGACGGCACCGTCTGGCTCGACACCGAAGCCGAGCGCGGCGCGGACCTGGTCGCGTTCCTGCAGAAGATGGTCTTCTGGGCCGACGCCAAGCCCGAGCCCGCGCCCGACTACGCCGTGCTGAGCCTGCTCGGCCCGCAGGTGAGCACCCTGCTCGGCGCGCTCGGCATCGCCGCGCTGCCCGAGGTCTACGCCGCCGTCGCGGTGCCGGGTGGCGGCTTCCTGCGGCGCATGCCGTGGCCGAGCGCCGATTCCTTCGACCTCGTCATCCCCCGCGCCGAGCTCACCTCCTGGTGGACCAAGCTCACCGAGGCGGGCGCCGAGCCCGCGGGCATGTGGGCCTTCGAGGCCTTGCGCGTGGCCGAACTGCGTCCCCGGATCGGCGTCGACACCGACGAGCGCACCATCCCGCACGAGGCCCGCTGGATCGGCGGCGTCGACGAGCACGGCGCGGTGCACCTGAACAAGGGTTGCTACCGCGGGCAGGAGACGGTCGCCCGGGTGCACAACCTCGGCAAGCCGCCGCGCAACCTGGTGCTGCTGCACCTGGACGGCTCGGCCGACGAGCGCCCGGCCACCGGTGCCGACGTCACCGCGGGTGGCCGCACGGTCGGCAGGCTCGGCACGGTCGTCGACCACTACGAACTCGGCCCGATCGCGCTGGCCCTGATCAAGCGGTCGGTCCCCGCAGGCACCGAACTCGTGGCAGGCACCATGGCCGCCGCCATCGACCCCGACTCGATCCCCGCCGACGATGTCGTACAAGCGGGCCGGGCCGCCGTCGACCGGCTGCGCGGGCGATGAGCCGCCCGATCATGCGCGTCGGTGACACCGGCCGGGTGGAGGCCGTGTGCGTCGTGCACGCCGAACTCGAGGTCCGCACCCGCGTCGGGCGCACCGCCATCGACAAGCGACCCGTCGACGGTCGCGTCGAAGTGCGGGCCCTGGGCCTGGCCGGTGATCACGTCTGCGACACCGCCAACCACGGCGGCGCGCACCAGGCCGTCTACGCCTACGGCGAGGAGGACGCCCGCCGCTGGGCCGGTGAACTCGACCGCGAGTTGCCCGCGGGCTGGTTCGGCGAGAACCTGCGCCTGAGCGGGCTGCCGATCAGCGATGCCGTACTCGGCGCGCACGTCACGATCGGCGACACCCTGCTCGAGGTCAGCGCGCCCCGCGTCCCCTGCTCGACCTTCCAGCAGTGGGCGGGCGAACGACAGTGGGTGAAGCGCTTCTCGCTCCAGTCCGACACCGGCGCCTACTTCCGGGTGCTCACCGAGGGCACGGTCGGCGCAGGCGACGAGGTGCGCGTGGTGCACGTGCCCGCCCACGGCATCACCGTGCGCGACGTGTTCACCGGCGCCGACCCCGCGCTGCTGGAACGGCTGCGCACCGAGGAGCCGACCATCTCCGACGACATCCGCATGCAGATCGACCGGCACACCAGAACCCGCACCGACGTTCCCCTGGAGGTCCGGCCCATGAGCGAGCGTCAGCGAGCGAATCAGCAGCTCAGCGTGCGCACGCTCATGACGGAGCCGAGCGCTAGCGAGGCGCAGTCATGAGTGTGGAACTGGTCGAGGTCGTTCGCTCGGGATTTCGTGAGTGCGTGCACCGCGGCTCGGTCGTCGTGCTCGATGCCGACGGCACGCCCACCCTCGAGCTCGGCGAGGTGCACGGCCCGATCTTCCCGCGTTCCACCAACAAACCGATGCAGGCATTGGCCCTGCTACGCAGCGGTTTCGACCCCGTCGACGACGACGAACTCGCCGTCGCCACCGCCTCGCACTTCGGCGAGCCCGACCACATCGCCCTGGTCCGCAGACTGCTCGACCGCTACGGCTTCGCCCCCACCGACCTCGCCTGCCCACCCGATCTACCCTTCGATGACCGCGCCCGCGCCGCCGCGCTCACCGGCTCAGGCCCGAGCCCGCTCTACATGAACTGCTCGGGCAAACACGCGGCGATGCTCGCGACCTGCGTGATCAACGACTGGCCGCGCACCGGATATCTCGACGTCGAGCACCCCCTGCAGCAGGCGGTGCTCGCCACGATCGCCGACGTCACCGGCGAACCGGAAACCGACCTGGGCATCGACGGCTGCGGCCTGCCGATCGTGCCCGTCTCACTGGTCAACCTCGCGCGCGCCTTCGCCGGCTTCACCACGGCCGAAACCGGCACCGCGCCGCGCCGGATCGCCGATGCCGTTCGGGCGAATCCGCGAGTGATTTCGGGCACGAAGGGCCCGGACCTGCTGGCCATGGCGGCCACCCCCGGCCTGTTCTGCAAGATCGGCGCGGACGGTGTGCACGCGGGTGCGCTGCCCGACGGAAGGGCCTTCGCGTACAAGATCGACGACGGTCACGACCGTGCCCGGATGCCCTTGACGCTGGCGATTCTGCGCAGGCTCGGGGTCGATTGGACCGACGAGCACACCGACCTCGCGGCCACCGCGGTACTCGGCGGCGACGCCAGAGTCGGTGTGATCCGCGCGATCCCGGGGGTGCTCTGAGACCGGGTGCGCTCGGCGAAGAAGGGGCAAACGGCACCGGTTCGGTAGTTCTTCACCCACTCCTGGAAGCGCGACCGCCTGACACACGCTAAAGTGTCTGTCAGGAAGAGTATTAATTCGAACGGGGCCGCCAACAAACCCCAGGCCGCCCCGCAGTGACGCGAGGGGGTCAGCCATGGGCCGTGGCCGGGCTAAGGCAAAGCAGACCAAAGTCGCACGTGAGCTCAAGTACAGCTCCGCGCCGACCGACTTCGCGAGCCTTCAGCGCGAGCTGTCGGATAGCACTCCGCTCCACTCCCAACCAAGGAGTGGCGGCGTGATTTCCGATGAGCACGACGCAGACGATTCGCCGTCCCGTTGGAACAACGAGGACGACGACTACGACAGCTGGCGTCGCTGATCGAACGCCGGTGAAGGGGGAGGCCACGACGGCCTCCCCCTTCAACCGTTGTTCCGGCAGCGATCCAGGCTCGCAGCAGTACGGCGAACATCCGAATACACGACGAGCGTCCTGTGCACACACAGGAC
>NZ_JBSGVQ010000021.1:0-125732 GCF_053608525.1 Nocardia sp. NPDC055029 | reverse complement strand
TTGTTGTCGGTCAAGGTGTTGCCCGGCAACTTGACGTCGGGCTTCACCTTGGGGGCGCAGCCCTTGAGCATCGGCTGATGGGGGCAACCGGGCTGCGGGGCCGGGCGCGACACTGCGCCGGGCCCCGCTGTTTTTCGTGCTCCCCCGGGGAGCTGGATGGTCACCGGAATCGGTTGCCTGGCAGCGACATCCGGACCTCGGCCGCCGGTGGCCAATGACGGGCCATCGACGACTTGTCCTCCTCCAGACCGGAAGCGCGGCACGGCTCGATCCCGGCGACCGGACAGACAATCGCAATGTTTCATTGCAGCGGTTCCGCTGGTTTGTTTGCGATCTCGTGACGAACGTCGTCACAGGAGGGGATGGTCAGCACGAAGCGCGCCCCGCCACCGGGCCGTTCGGTGCAGCGCAGCGTGCCGTCGTGGCAGGCGACGGTCTCGGCGACGAGGGCGAGCCCGATGCCGGTGCCCGCCGTCGCCCGCGACACCGTGACGAACCGGTCGAAGATGCGTTCGCGGTCCTCGGGCGCGACACCGGGTCCCGCGTCGTCGACGATCACCGTGATGTCGGCGCCGTCGCGGTCGACCCTGACTCCGGTCAGTCCGCCGCCGTGCCGATCGGCATTGGCCAGCAGATTGACCAGCGCGCGTTCGAGTTCCATCCGCCGCCCGCGCACCGTGCCGGGGTCGCGCACGTCGAGGACCTCCGGTGGGGTGTCGCGGCCCGCGAGCAGATGGGTGAGCAGTTCGGCCAGCGACAGCGGCGACAGGTCGGAGCGGTGGATGCCCGCTTCGGCGCGGGCAAGGGCGAGCATGTCGTCGAGCAGGCCGCGTAGATGGGAGGTCTCCTCGACCAGCAGTCCCAGTGCGGCTTTCGGCCGCTCCGACAGTTCGTCGCGGTGCCCGGCGAGCACGGTCGCGGTGGTGGTCAGCGTGGTCAGCGGGGTGCGCAGTTCGTGGCTGAGGTCGGAGACAAGGCGCCGTTCGCGCTCGATGCGGCGTTGCAGGGAGTCGACCATGGCGTTGAACGCCTCGACCGTGATCGCCAGATCCTCGTCCGTGGCGCGCGGCAGGCGCAGATCGTGTTCACCGGAGGCGATCCGCGAGGCGGCCGCGGCCACCTGCCGCAGCGGGCTGAGCGCGCGCTGGGCGGCCCACGCACCCAGCGCGGCGGCGACGGTGACGGCCAGGACGGCGCAGGCGAGCAGGATCGTGCGCAGCATGTGCAGATTGGCTTCGAGTTCCCGCATCGGCGCGAATTCGTAGAGGACAGAACCGTTCTCGACCTGGGACCACACTCGGAGATACGGTTGGTCGCCGAGCCGCACGCGGGTGGCGGTGCTCGGGATGGCGTCGGCCGTGTCGATCACCGGTGGGGTCAGTGGGGCGAAGCCGTCGTCGACACCGATGGCCGACCACCGTCCGTCCCGGTGCAGGACGGCGATGTAGCCGGTGGGCAGATGCAGCGCGTCCAGCGCCTGCTCGCCGGTGATCCGCGGGTCGTCCAGGCGTAGCCGCAGCAGTTCGGCGTGCACGCCGACAGCACGTTCGACGATGCGCACCCGCTGCGATTCCATGTAGCTGGTGCTGATTCCGTAGACCGATCCGGCCAGGATCACGGCCACCACGCTCGCGCCGAGCACGAACGCGGCCATGACCCGGCCACGCAGGCCACGGAACCGCGATATTCGGGGGGAACCGTCAGGCTTGGACATCGAGCCGATAGCCGAGTCCGCGGACCGTCACGATCAGGCGCGGGTCGGCGGCATCGCGTTCGATCTTGGTCCGCAGGCGGCGCACGTGCACGTCGACGATGCGCTCGTCGCCGAAGAACCCACGGTCCCAGATCTTGTCGAGCAGCACCTGCCTGCTCAGCACCAGGCTGTCGTTCTGTGCCAGTTCGCACAGCAACCGGAACTCGGTGAGGGTCAGGTGCACGTCACGCCCGTCCAGGCGCAGCGAACCCCGCTCCGGGCACAGGATCAGGCGCCGGTCGGGGGCGGCGTCGAGAACGAGTTCGGTGACATCGCGGTCGGCGCTGTTCCTGGTGCGGCGGCGCAGCGCGCGGATGCGGGCGGTGAGCTCCTTGACCGCGAACGGCTTGGTGACGAAATCGTCGGCGCCCGCCTCGAGCGCGGCGACCACGTCGTGGGTGTCGTCGCGGGCGCTGACCACGATGATCGGCACGTCGTGGTCGCGGCGCACCTCACGAATGCAGGTGTAGCCGTCCATCCCGCCGAGCATGAGGTCGACGATCATCACGTCGGGGACGCCGAAGTCGCGGACCTGGTCCAGCGCCGCCTCCGCCCGTTCGGCCTCGGCGACGACGTAGCCCTCGCCCTCCATCGCCAGCCGCAGCGATGTCCGAACCCGGGTGTCGTCCTCGACGATCATCAACTGTGCGCGCATCACTGCCCTCCGTACCGGCAACCACCGTACGCGGGCCGGGTGAGCGCGGCGAGACGATGGATGGCTACTGGATGGCGAATCGCAGCAGCGCCTGCCGGTCGCCCTGCTTGATCTTGCCCTTGCGGTCGAGCACCTCGAGCTGCCAGACCGGGCCGTTGCGGAAGGCCCGCGCGATCGCGTTGGCGTTCTCCTGGCCGAGCAGCGACGGCCAGATGTCGGCGACGGGCTGGCTGTCGGCGCCGGTCGCGTCGTAGATCTTGAACGAGACGTTGTTGGCCTTCTCGAACGAGCTGCCCTTCTTGAACGCCGCGGCGACGAAGACGATGGCGTCGATGATCGGCGGGACATCGGCGAAGACGACGTGCACGGTCTCGTCGTCGCCCGACGCCGCGCCGGTCTGTTCGTCACCGGTGTGCACCACCGCGCCGTTGCCGAGCGGGTTCAGCGAATCCAGGCCTGCGAAGCGGACGGGCTCACCGCCCTGCATGAGCACGGCGATCAGGTCGAGGTCGACACCGCGCTTGCGCCGCGCCATCCCGAGCAGGCCCCCGCTGGATCCGGCCGACGGGTCCCAGCTCACCCCCACACTCATCTTGGTGATGCCGGCGAGGTCGGCCGCGCCGTCTTCCTTCTTCAGCGTAATCACGTTCCCAGGCTACGGACTCGCGGAGCAGCCTGCAGGGCAAGTGAATTCGCCGGGGTACCGGCCCCGGCGGGCGGTACACCACCGGCGCCGACTCGGTGCCGGGCTCGGCTGTCGCGACTGCGCATAGGATCGGGCCGGTGTCGTCCGTTCCACAGTTCCGCTTCCGTCGTTCCCGGCTCCTCGCCGAGCCGCCCGTCCACCGGCCTGCCGTCCCCACGGCGCGGGCGATCGTCGACTGTGGTGTCTATGTGGACGGGCGACGACTGCCCGGCCGGTTCACCCCGGCCGCCGCGCTGGCCGAAGTCCGCAGCAGGGGAACGGGTTTCGTCTGGCTCGGCCTGTTCGAGCCCGACGCGCACCAGATGGGGGAGATCGCCGGGATCTTCGACCTGCACGCGCTGGCCGTCGAGGACGCCGTGCACGGGCGGCAGCGGCCCAAGCTCGAGCGCTACGACGACACGCTGGTGACCGTGATGCGCACCGTCGCCTACGTCGAGCACGACATGCACTCGGTCAGCGAGATCGTCGAGACCGGCGACATCATGGTGTTCACCGGACCCGACTTCGTGGTCGCGGTGCGCCACGGCGCGCACTCGGCGCTGGCCGATGTGCGACACCGGCTCGAACAGGACCCCGCGCGGATGGCGCTGGGGCCCGGTGTCGTGCTGCACGCGATCACCGACCGCATCGTCGATTCCTACATCGTGGTCGCCCAGTCGGTGGAGTACGACGTGGAATCGATCGAGGAGGAGCTGTTCACCCCGCGCAGCAGGCTGCCGATCGAGTCGATCTACCAGCTCAAGCGCGAAATCGTCGAACTGCGGCGGGCGGTGAGCCCACTGGCCCTGCCGCTGCAGGCGCTGACCAGGCCGGAATCCCCACTGTCCAAGGAGATCCGGCGCTACCTGCGCGATGTGGCCGACCACCACGCCGGGGTGTCCGAACGCATCAACGATCTCGACGAGTCGCTGACGGCGCTGGTCAGCGCCGCGGTGGCCAAGATCGCGATCCAGCAGAACGCCGACATGCGCCGGATCTCCGCCATGGTCGCGATCCTGGCCGTGCCGACGATGATCGCCGGCATCTACGGCATGAACTTCGACCACATGCCGGAACTGCACCATCGATGGGGCTATCCGGCCGTGCTGATCACCATGGTGGTCCTCTGCTCTGCCCTGGTGGTCGCCTTCCGCCGCATCAAGTGGTTGTGACCCACCCGGTCAGTTCCCGGCTCCCGGCCGGGCGATGATCAGGGGGCAGTGCGCGCCGTGCAGGATGGCCTGCGCGACCGAACCGAGTGCCGCTCCGGCGAATCCGCCGCGGTCGTGGCTGCCGACGACGATCAGCTGTGCGCCCGCCGCCGCGGTGAGCACGGCCCTGGCCGGCCGGTCCTCGACGACGATGCGTTCGACGCGCAGGTCGGGGTATTTCTCGCCGTAGCCCGCCAGGCTCGCCGACAGCTCCGCGTCGGCTTCGGCCCGCATCGTTTCCCGTGATTCGTAGCGGAACAGCTCCGACCAGGCGCGCACCGCGATCACCCGCACGTGACGACGACTCGCCTCGTCGAAGGCCAGTGCGACCGCGTCGGCGCTGGGGCGGGAGCCGTCGACCCCGACCACCACTGCCCCCGTCGTCGTGACCGCCGATTCCGGCACGACCGCCACCGGGCACGCGGCATGCCGGGCGACCGCCGTGCTGACCGAGCCGAGCAGCGCGCGCCGCACCGCCCCCAGCCCCCGGCTGCCGAGGACAACCAGCCGCGCCGACTCGCTGTGCTGCCGCAGGATCGCCCGCGCGTCGCCCACCTCGACGGAGGTCGTGATCACGAGATCGCCGACCGAGGCGACCTCGGCCGCCGCGCCCGTGACCACGGATTCGCCCTGGGCGTAGAGCATTTCGCCGTCGAAGAGCGGACCGCTGACTCCCGGCCCGTACTCGACCGGGACCTCCACCGCATAGACGAGGTGCAGCGGCGCCTGATGATGGGCGGCGAATTCGGCGGCCCACCGCAGGGCGATGTGTGACCGCGGCGAGCCGTCGACCCCCGCGACGACCGGGCGGCCAGGGTTCTCGGGATGGGACATGACACCCTCTCTGTCCTCCCCACTGTGCGTCGTGGCCGGTGCGGCCGGACAGGGCCGCAGGTCCTGCTCCGCAAGGACTTTGGTCCCCGCTCAGGACAACGGCGCCGACCAGCGCAGCACCGTGCCGCCCGACTCGCGCTCGGTGACGGCGAAACTGCCGCCCGCGGCCTCGGCCCTGGCGGCGAGGTTGGCGAGCCCGCTGCGCCGGGTGATCTCGGGCGCGATGCCGGCGCCGTCGTCGGCGACCTCGATGCTCACCTCGTCGCGCACAATCAGTTCCACCGCGACCGTGCTCGCCTTCGCATGGCGCACGACATTGCTCACCGCCTCTCGCAGCACCGCTTCGACATGATCGGACAGCGGTGGCTCGAGCACGGTGACCGGGCCGGCGAGCCGGACGGTGGTGCGCAGCCCGGTGTCGGCGGTCATCTCGGTGATGATGTGGTGCAGGCGTTTCCGGTACTGCGAGGAGTCGGTGGTGGTGTTGGACTGCAGGTCGAAGATCGAGTAGCGGATGTCCTGCACGATCGCCTGGATGTCGTCGATCGTCTCGTCGAGACGGGTACGCACCTCGGGGGCCCTGGCCCGCTGCATCGTGCCCTGCAGCGACAGCCCGACCGCGAACAACCGCTGGATCACGTGATCGTGCAGGCCGCGGGCGATCCGGTCGCGGTCGGCGTACACGTCGAGCTCGCGCATCCGGCGCTGGGTGTCGGCCAATTGCAGCGCCACCGCGGCCTGGTCGGCGTAGGTGCTCATCAGCGCCTGATCCGCCGGGGTCGGCGGGGTGACCCCGGCGGGGAGCACGGTGGTCAGCACTCCGGTGACCAGTCCGTTCGCGCGCAGCGGCAGGGTCAGTACCGGCCCGAATTCGGCGATCGAGGCGAAGATCGGATCGTGGGCCGGAGCGTCGGAGGTGACCGGACTGCCCGACCGGAACGCCGCGGCCACCGGCGAATCCGTCAGCGGGATGGCGCGGCCGACCAGCACACCGGCGTCGGCACCGGCCGCCGCGACCACCACCAGCTCGGTGATCTCCTCGTGCGGCACGTCGGGGTCCTCGGGCAGCGCCAGGAACGTGCACACCGAATGTGTCAGGGAGCGGCCACGTTCGGCGATCAGCTCGAGCACGTCCTCCGACGCGCTGCCTGCCAGCAGTTCGGTGGCGACGTCCCGGATCGCCTCCAGCCAGAGCTGGCGTACCCGCGACTGCGCGTACAGGCGCGCGTTCTCGATCGCGATGCCCGCGGCGGCGGCCAGCGCCTGCACGACCACCTCGTCGTCCTCGGTGAACTCCTGGCCGCCCGCCTTCTCGGTGAGATAGAGATTGCCGAACACCTCGCCGCGCACCTGCACCGGTACGCCGAGGAAGGTTCGCATCGGCGGGTGGTTGGGCGGGAAGCCGACCGAGGACGGGTGGTCCGAAAGATTGGTCAGCCGAATGGGTTTCGGGTCGGCGATGAGCACGCCGAGCACGCCGTGCCCGCGCGGCAGATCGCCGATCAGCACCCGGGTGCGGTCGTCGATGCCCTCGTAGACGAACTCGGCGAGCTGATTGCTGGTCTTGTCGGTCTCACGCACGCCGAGCGCGCCGTAGCCCGCGTCGACGAGTTCGATCGCGGTGTGCACGATGGTGCGCAGGGTGTTGTCCAGGTCGAGGCCCGCCGTCACGACGAGCATGGCCTCCATCAACCGGTCCATCCGGTCGCGGACGTCGACGATCTGGGTGATCCGGTCCTGGACCTCCCTCAGAAGTTCACGCAGGCGCAGCTGAGACAGGGTCTCGGTCACCGGAGGCCGGCCACCGGCTGCCGATTCGTCGTCCATACCGCGCATTCTTCCACGGTGCGACGGGCATCGGGCGAGGTCATCGGCGCGGCGGCCGGTCCAGATCGGCGGCCATGACGGCGGCCTGGGTGCGGCGTTCGACACCCAGTTTGGTCAGCAGCCGGGACACGTAGTTCTTGACGGTCTTCTCGGCCAGGAACATGCGCGCCGCGATCTGCCGGTTGGTCAGGCCCTCGCCGAGCAGCGACAGCAGGGTGCGTTCCTGCTCGGTCAGCGTGGCCAGCGGCCCGGTCTGCTCCGCCGCCTCCGAGCGCAGCTTGGCCATCAGCGCCGCGGCGGCCCTGTTGTCCAGCAGCGACTTGCCGTCGCCGACCTCGCGTACGGCATTGATCAGCTCCAGGCTCCTGATGTCCTTGACGACGTAACCGCTCGCCCCGGCCAGGATCGCGTCGAGCATGGCCTGCTCGTCGGTGAACGAGGTGAGAATCAGGCAGCGTGGCGCCGGTTCGGCCGAGAGGAGTTCGCGGCACAGTTCGATGCCGTTGCCGTCGGGCAGCCGCACGTCGAGCACGACCACATCGGGGCGCAGCGCGGGAATGCGCGCCAGCGCCTCCGCGCAGTCACCCGCCTCCCCGACCACCCGGAGATCCGGCTCGAGCGCGATCAGGTCGGAGACGCCGCGCCGGACGATCTCGTGGTCGTCGACCAGGAACACCGTGATCATCGCTGACCCTTTCTCAGAGACGACAGACCCTCGTTGCCATTGTCGTCGTCTACGAGCCTGCCCCCGCACCGGCGGCCCGGTCAGGGCCGAAGGTCACGCATGCCGGGGACTCGCGTCCCGATCCGGTGACGCCGGCGGTGTGACCGCGCGCGAGGAGCGCACAATGTTTCCCACGGTGTTGGAGCGAGCACTGCCGGGTCTGCGGCAGTTCCGGAACTATCGGCGCGCATGGCTGCGTTCGGACGTGGTCGCGGGCGTGACGGTCGCCGCGTATCTGGTCCCGCAGGTGATGGCCTACGCGACGGTCGCGGGGCTGCCGCCGGTGGTCGGGCTGTGGGCCACGATCGCGCCGCTGGCGGTATACGCGCTGCTGGCGACCTCGCGGCAGATGTCGGTCGGTCCCGAGTCCACCACAGCGCTGCTCACCGCGGTCACCCTGGCGCCGCTGGCGGCGGGCGACCCCGAGCGCTACGCGGCACTGGCCGCGCTGCTGGCGCTGCTGGTCGGAGCGCTGTGCCTGGCCGCATCGGCTGCCCGGCTCGGGGTACTGGCCGATCTGCTGTCGCGGCCTGTGCTGATCGGCTATCTGGCGGGGACGGCGGGGCTGATGATCGTCGGCCAGCTGGGGCGGGTCACCGGTGTGCCGGTCACGGGGGTCACCTCGATGGCGCAGCTGCGCTCGTTCGTGGCCAACCTCGGCCAGTGGCATCCACCGACCGCGGCCCTGGCGTTCGTCGTCCTGGCGGCGTTGCTGATCATGGCCCGCTGGACGCCGCGCGCGCCAGGACCGCTCATCGCGGTGCTGGCCGCGACGGTGGCGGTCGCGGTGTTCTCGCTGCAGCGGTACGGCATCGGCGTGGTCGGTGAGGTCCCCACCGGCCTGCCGACACCGGGGCTGCCCGCCATCGCGATGGCCGACGTCATGGCCCTACTGTTGCCCGCCGCGGGTCTGGCTGTGGTCGGCTTCTCCGACAACGCCCTGACCGCGCGGGCCTTCGCCGCACGGCACGGCGAGCATGTGCAGGTCAACACCGAACTCGCGGCACTGGGCGCGACGAATGTGGCCACCGCGCTCACCCACGGATTCCCGGTGAGCTGCAGCGGTAGCCGCACCACCATCGCCGACCTGATGGGGGCGCGCACCCAGCTCTACGCGCTGGTCACCCTCGCCGCGGTGCTCGTCGTGCTGTTCGGCGCCACCGGTGTGCTCGCGCAGTTCCCCGTCGCGGCGCTGGGCGCGCTGGTCGTGTACGCGGCGCTGCGGCTGGTCGATGTGCGCGAGTTCCGCCGGATCGCCAGGTTCCGGCTCAGCGAACTGTTCCTCGCGCTGGTCACCGCGGGCTCCGTGCTGGTGCTCGGTGTCCTCTACGGCGTGCTCGTCGCGATCGCGCTGTCGGTGTTCGACCTGCTGCGCCGGATCGCCCGTGGCCACGACGCGATCCTCGGCTTCGTCCCCGATCTCGCGGGCATGCACGACGTCGACGACTATCCGGAGGCGAAACCGCTCGCGGGACTGGTGGTGTACCGCTACGACGCACCGCTGTTCTTCGCCAATGCCGAGGACTTCCGTCAGAGCGCGCTGGCCGCCGTCGACTGGTGGGCGCGGCGCGGCGGGGAACCGGTGCGCTGGTTCGTGCTCAATGTCGAAGCCAATGTCGAGGTCGACCTGACCGCGCTCGACGCCGTGGAACAGGTGCGGGCCGAGCTGGCCGCGCGCGGGGTGGTGTTCGCGATGGCGCGGGTCAAACAGGATCTGCGCGTCGACCTGGACGCGTCCGGCCTCACCGAGCGGATCGGCGCCGACCGGCTGTTCCCCACTCTGCCGACAGCGGTCGAGGCCTTTCGCGCTGCCGGTGAATCGGGCGAGGCGGGCCCATGACGGGTCACCGCTCGGTCAGCACCTCGGTGAGCGGTCGACGCGGGGTGGGTGGCCGCTGCCTGTCCTCGGGGGCGATGCCGATCCTGACCACGACCTGCGGCACGCCGGGATGACCGATCAGACCGGCGAGCAGGCGCCTGCCCGCGGTCAATTCGGTGATGTGGGTCAGCGCGCAGGTCGACAGTCCCGACGCCGTGCAGTCGAGCAGGACCGCCGAGAGCGCCTCACCGGTCCGCAGCCAGGCAAGCGGCGACTCGTCAGCGGTGCTCAGCACCACCAGGCGAGCGTGATCGTCGAGATCACCACGCCGGGCCGAACGCTCCAGCGCGGGGAAGGGCCGTGCGACGCCCACCCTGGCGCGTTCGGACTCCGAGATCAGCGCCGACGGCGGCACACCGTCGGACCGCTCGGGATGGCCGGCCCACCAGCGGAGTTCGGCCTGGTACTCCATGTCGTAGCGGCGCAGGGCGCCGGACTGCTCGGACACCAGCGCCAGTTTGGGGCGCACCTCGTCGGCGAGGACGTCGACGGAGAGATCGTGCGGCGCGACGAGCTTGTCCAGCGTGGACACGACCGAGGTCAAGCCGATCGGCGCCGCCATCGGCAGCCGATCGGTATAGCGGCGATCGATGGCCTCGGCGCGGCGCAATTCCCCGATCGGCGGCTCGGGCCACGGCTCGAACTCGATCCTGGCCAGCAGCTCCGGGCGGTCCGGATCGGGCAGCCGGGTGACCGCGGTATGCCAGTGGGCGGCGGCGAACGCGGTCCGCACATGGTGCAACGCCGCGCCACAGCTGATCAGCACCTGCCGTCCGGTCGGGTCGGCGGCCGTCAGCTGCCGATCCGGGTCATGCGAGAGCTCGAGCGCGGTGCCGTCGAACACCCACCGCCACGGCTGGGTGTTGTGCAGCGACGGCGCCCGGCAACCGAGCCGGATCGCCGCGCGAACCGTGGGATGGTCGGGCACCTCATGAACTCGCTGAGTGTTCATATCAACCAGTCTGGCCCGGCGGCCCGCTAGACCGCGACAGACTTTCCGCACCTCGGAGGAGGCACAAAGTCCCTGATCACGCGCCCGGACCATACCGCGCGGATTGGTTCGCCGGATTGCGGGCATGCCGAGGGCAAGGGCCTTGTCGACGCGGGAAAAGGGGTAGCACGACGTGATGGTGATCCGCGCGCCGCGTGTCTACCGGCCGCAGGCCGACACCTGGCTGCTCGCTCGTGCCCTGCGCGGGCTGCCTGTGTTGCCTGGCGGCCGGGTTCTTGATGTGTGCGCGGGGACCGGCGTGCTCGCGCTGGCCGCGGCGCGGGCGGGGGCGCGCAGCGTCACCGCGGTCGACGTCTCCCGGTCGGCGCTGGCGTCGACGTGGCTGAACTGCAGGCTGCGCGGTGTCGCGGTGGAACTGCTGCACGGCGACTTCGCCTCGGCGCTGCGGCTACCGCGTTTCGACGTGGTG
This sequence comes from Nocardia sp. NPDC055029, assembly GCF_053608525.1. Classification (NCBI taxonomy): domain Bacteria; kingdom Bacillati; phylum Actinomycetota; class Actinomycetes; order Mycobacteriales; family Nocardiaceae; genus Nocardia; species Nocardia sp. NPDC055029. The sequence goes on along the minus strand of NZ_JBSGVQ010000021.1, from coordinate 114,743 downwards.
CTGGCCAACCCGCCCTACGTGCCCGCCGAGCACGGCACCGGCCGCGGCGGCGCGCTGGCATGGGACGCCGGACCCGACGGCCGCAGCGTGCTCGACCGGCTGTGCGACACGCTGCCGGATCTGCTCACCGACGGCGGCGTCGGGCTGGTCGTGCATTCGGCGCTCAGCGACCCGGAACGCAGTGTGCGCCAGTTGCGCGATCGCGGGACCGACGCGCGGGTGGTCGCCGAGGGCATCGTGCCGTTCGGGCCGGTGATGCGGGCCCGCGCCGGGTGGCTGGCCGCCCGCGGCTTCATCACCCCCGGCCAGCGCTACGAGGAATTGGTGGTGATCCGTGTCGATCGAACATCGTCCCGCGTCGTCGGCGACCCCGCCTGAGCCACGGCGGATCGTGCTCACCGACGACGGGCCCGCACTCGTCGACGGCCCCGTCGATGTCGTCACCGCCGACGGCACCGTGCTGCACTGCGACCGATTCGTGGTGGCGCTGTGCCTGTGCCGGCGGTCGAGCACCTACCCGCTGTGCGACACCAGCCACCGGCGCAGGCGACGCCGCGATCAGGAAGGCGACCGATGAACCCCCTCGTCGCGCCCCGACGTCCGCTGCCTGCCCCGCGCGGCGAGCTGTCCGCCGCCGTCGTCGAATCACTCAGGCGCCCAGCGGGTTCCGCGGTGCCGACGGCCGACGGCGCCGATCCCTACGGTGAGGATCTCCTGCTGACCCTGCACACCTGCTACGAACTGCACTACCAGGGCTTCGCCGAGGTCGACGAGAACTGGGAATGGGACCCCGACCTGCTGCGCCTGCGTCGCGACCTGGAACGGCGGTTGCTCGCCGCGCTGTCGGCCGACGTCCCCGGCGGCGACGACATCCACGCCGAACTCGACCGCCTGCTCGAACCCACCTCCGGCACCGACGGCGTCGCCGGCTTCCTCGCCGACCGCGGCACCCCCGACCAGCTGCGCGAGTACTTCGTGCACCGCTCGATCTACCACCACATCGAGGCCGATCCGTACGCGTGGGTGATCCCGCGCCTGCGCGGGCAGGCCAAGGCCGCACTGGTCGCGGTGGAATTCGACGAGTTCGGCGGCGGCCGCGGCGATCGCGTGCACGCGCAGCTGTTCGCCGACCTGCTGGCGGGCGCCGGGCTGAACCCCGGCTACCTGCACTACCTCGACGCGGTGCCCGCACCGATGCTGGCCCTGGTGGACATGATGTCGCTGTTCGGTCTGCATCGCGGCCTGCGCGGCGCCCTGGTCGGGCATTTCGCCGCCACCGAGATCACCTCGTCCCCCGCCGCCCGCCGCCTCGCCGACATCGCGCGTACGCTGCTGCCGCATCCCGCCTGCGTGCGTTTCTATACCGAGCACGTCGTCGCCGACGCCGTCCACGAACAGGTCATGCGCCGCGATGTCATCGCCGAACTGCTTCGTGCCGAACCGGAAACGGCGGCGGGGCTCGTCTTCGGCATCCAGGCGACGACCCTGCTCGAAGACCGATTCGCCGAACACGTCCTCGAATGCTGGCGCGCCGACCGCAGTTCGCTGCGGCAGGAGATCACCGATCCGCGAACAGCCGCCGGACCCGGCTGAAGGTGATGGCGACCGGATAGCCGCCCCTGGCCTGGTCGAACGGATCATGGTCGGCGACCAGATGATCGGTGATCGAATGCAGTACGTGCCAGCCGACTCCCGTCTCGTCGACCGGCTCGGTGTCGCCGCAGACGGCGTCCACCGAGACCCGGATCCGGAACTCGTCGGCGACGACATCGCAATGGATCTGGGACGAGGCGACGGCACCCAGGATCAGGCAGGTCGCCGCCTCGTCGAGCGCGACCCGGAGGTCGTCGACCTCGTCGACACCGAAACCGGTGATCAGGGCGATGGTTTCGGCCAAGGCCCGCAGCATGACGAGCTGCTCGAGATCGGCGTCGATCGTGATGTGGATCGACGTCGCGTGTTTGGACTCTGCAATGATCCGGTCGCTCGAATCCACGGTGGCCTCCTCCCGAGCTGACTGCACCGGAGTGGTTCACCGTGCGCCTACCCAGGATTGGCCGGACCGAAACACCGCGTGGACCGATCGGCCCTCAGCGCTCGCCGGGCTCGGGCTCCGATGCCTCGTCGAGGGATTCGTAGTACCGGAACAGCGGCCGGACGCCGACCAGGTCGAGCGCCCGCTCCACTTCGCGGCCTTCGGTGAGCAGGCGGAGATCGACGCCGGCGGCCCAGGCCTCGCTCTTGGCGGTGCTGAGCATGGCGGCGACCCGGATGCTCAGGAACTCGGTTTCGCGCAGATCCACCACGACGATGCGGGCGCTGGAATGCACCGCGCGGTCGAGCAGTGCCAGGAACGGCGGCATCCGCGCCGCATCGAGCTCGGTGCCGGTGTTCAGTACCCAGCAGCCGGGTCGTCCGGGGTCGCGCAGACTGAGCTCGGCCGCGGCGGGCGCCGATGGCCCGCGATACCACCGCAGCCGGCTCGACAACCGGCGATCCAGAACGACAGCCATAGAACCTCCTGTACGACAGGGTCGGCTGGAGGTCTCAACCTAGGACAATTCTGGCACGCGGCGCCGCTGGTGTCACTGCGCAGGCGCGTGCTCGGCGAGCGCCTGCTCGCGCAGCAGGCCCAGGGTGCGGGACAGGATCCGCGAGACCTGCATCTGGGAGACGCCGAGCTGCTCGGCGATCTGGCTCTGGGTCTTGGACTCGTAGAACCGCATGACCAGCACGCGCCGCTCTTCGCTGGGCAGTGCGGCGATCAGCGGGCGCACCGTCATCGCGTCCTCGGTGAGCTGGTAGCAGTGTTCTTCCACGCCGAGGGTGTCGGTGATCGCCTGGCTGGCGTTGTCCCGGTCGTCGTGGGTGAATTCGTCGATGGAGTTGGTCTGGTAGCCGTTGGCGGCGACCAGGGCCCTGGTGATCTCGACCAGATCGACCTCGAGCGCGTCGGCGAGCTCGCGGGCATTGGGCAGCCTGCCCAGCTGCTGGGACAGTTCCTCGGTGGCGGGCCCGACCCTGAGCTGGATCTCCTTGAGCCTGCGCGGGACGCGCACGGCCCAGGTGTGGTCACGGAAGTGCCTGCGCACCTCACCCATGATCGTCGGGATCGCGAAAGACAGGAACGACGATCCCCGGCTCACGTCATAGCGGTCGACGGCGAGGACGAGCCCCACCCTGGCGGTCTGGTCGAGATCGTCGAACTGTTCCCCGCGGCCCGCGAACTTGCGCGCGATGTGGTCGGCCAGCGGCAGACACAGCCGGATCACCTCCTCGCGGACGGCGTCGTAGTTCTCGTCCCCTGGTGGCAGCGCGCGCAGCTTCTCGAACCAGGGCTCGATGTTGTCGTAGCTGTCGCCGCGCGAGTGGGATCGCCGGGTGGTCGTGTTGTCGGCTGTCTCTGCTTCCGATGTCATTCGCCGATGCCTCGCTTCCAAACGGTTGCGGATATCCATGGGGTACCCATCGGTGCCACCGCTATGTCTTATTCGGAGCGAAGCCTGTCCCGGCTCAGGTCGCGGCGGGTCCGTGCACCCGCCGGATCCAGCCGAATTCGACGGTCGCCGGGTAGCCGTCGCCGACCGGATCGAAGTCGCCGTATTCGATGCGCAACGAGTCGGTCAGCGTCGCGACGACGTGCCAGCCGAAGGACTCCTCGTCGAGCGCGGACGGCGTGCGGATGACCGTCGCGATGCGGGCGCCGAGGGTGCCGTCGCCGGTGGTGAACACGCAGTCGAGCTGGGTGTCCGGGGCTGCGACCAGCATCAGCGCGGTCGCCACCTCGTCCAGCGCCAGGATCAGGTCGGTGACCTCGTCGAGGGCGAACCCGCGCACCAGCAGCACGGTCTCGGCCAGCGAGTGCACCATGGTCAGCTGGTCGAGTTCGGCCGGAACCTGGAACCCGACGGTCTTGGACCGGGGCGCGGTGTCGCGATCGTCTGCTCGCACGCCACCTCCCTGATCCACCGTCAACCGACTGGTCGGAGGGTACCCGGGCCGCGCCACGCCATTCACGCGTCCGCCCAGCGATTTCCGGGCTGCCTACCGTAGGCTCATTTCGGGTCGTTGCCGGTCGATTCGGGCTGGTCCGGCGGCTTCCCGGATCTCTTCCGGAGCGCCAGGACCACCGCGACGACGGCTATCAGAGCCACGATTGCGAGGATTTCCATAGGCGGCGCATACCCCACCCGCCGATCTCCAACCGCTGTTTGCCCTGCGGACAGCGCGGTAGTCCGACAGAGACGGTGTCCACTCGACTGGAGGCGATCATGGGTTTTCCCGAACACCAGCAGCCGCCAACTCCGCCCGACGAGGACGCGGGCACGCCGTGCGAGCAAGCTGGACCCGAACCGGATCAGGAGGGCCCCGCACTGCGCGGGCCGACCGGGGCGCCGATTCCAGGCGACGCGAGCATCCGCGCCCAGCAGGGCGGCGCGCTGACCACAGCCCAGGGTTTGCCCACCGCCGATACCGATCACGCTCTCAAGGCGGGCCCGCGCGGACCGGTGCTGCTGCAGGACATCCACCTGCGGGAGAAGATCACCCACTTCGATCACGAGCGCATCCCCGAGCGGGTCGTGCACGCGCGCGGTGCGGGCGCCCACGGCGTGTTCGTCGCCAACGGCGCGGCCGCCGAGCTGACCCGCGCGACGTTCCTCGCCGCCGACGCGCGCACGCCGGTGTTCGTCCGGTTCTCCACGGTGCTCGGCTCCCGCGGTTCGGCCGACACCGTGCGCGACACCCGCGGTTTCGCGGTGAAGTTCTACACTGACGACGGCGTCTACGACCTGGTCGGCAACAACATCCCGGTGTTCTTCATCCAGGAGGCGATCAAGTTCCCGGACGTGATCCACGCGGGCAAACCACAGCCGGATCGCGAGATCCCGCAGGCACAATCCGCGCACGACACGTTCTGGGATTTCGTCACCCTGCACACCGAAGCCACCGCGCACACCTTCTGGAACATGTCCGACCGGGCGCTGCCGCGCTCGTTCCGGATGATGGAAGGCTTCGGCATCCACACCTTCCGGCTGGTCGCGGCAGACGGCACCACCAGCCTGGTGAAATTCCATTGGAAGCCACGGCTCGGCGTGCATTCGCTGCTGTGGGAGGAAACCCAGCTCACCGCGGGCTTCGATCCCGATTTCCACCGCCGGGATCTGGCCGAGGCGATCGCGGCGGGCACCACGCCGGAATGGGATCTCGGCGTCCAGGTGTTCCCGGACACCCCCGATCATCTCTTCGAGGGCATCGATCTGCTCGATCCGACCAAGATCGTGCCGGAGGAGCTCGCGCCGGTGCGGATCATCGGCACACTGCGGCTCACCGCGAACCCGGTGAACTTCTTCGCCGAGACCGAGCAGGTCGCGTTCTGCCCGAGTCATCTGGTGCCCGGCATCGAGGTCACCGACGATCCGCTGTTGCAGGGCAGGCTGTTCTCCTATCTCGACACCCAGCTCAGCAGGCTCGGCGGCCCGAATTTCGCGCAACTGCCGATCAATACCCCGCACGCCGATGTCAATGACCTGTTCCGGGACGGTATGCATCAGACGGCCGTGCACCCCGGTATCGCCCCGTACAAACCGAATTCGCTGGGTGGCGGATGCCCGTATGCCGCGAGTCTGGCCGACCAGGCCTACGTCGAATCACCGACACCCATCCCGCCGCCGACCGCCAAGCTGCGGACCACGGCGAACAGTCCGGAGGCGGTGTCGTTCGCCGACCACTTCTCGCAGCCGCGCATGTTCTATCGCAGCCTCACCAAGGGCGAGCAGCGGCGGCTGGCCGACGCCTTCTCGTTCGAACTCGGCAAGTGCACCTCCGACACGGTGCGGCGACGTGCCCTGCGGATGCTGGTCAACGTCGACGACGAGCTGGCAGGCTACGTCGGCGGACAACTCGGACTCGACCCGCCCGCCCCGGACTCCGACCGCGTGGAACTCGCGCCGAGCCCCGCGTTGTCCCAGCGCAAGGGCGGCTTTCCGGTCGACGGCCGCACCGTGGCCGTGCTGGTGGACGACACCGCCACAGCCGGCGCCGTCGAGGAGGTCACCGACGCTCTCGCACAGGCCAAGGTGACCCCGTTCGTCGTCGCGGCGCACGGCGGTGCTGTCGGCGGTGTTCCGGTGGCGCGAACCTTCGCCACCATGCGATCGATCGAATTCGACGGCGCCCTGCTGCTGGGCGGCCCGCTCGATCCGCGGGTGGACCTGCTGGTCGAGGAGATGTGGCGGCACGGCAAGGCGATCGCGGCAGTCGGAGCGGCGGCGGAGGTACTCCAGCGCAACGGCGTCGACTTCGACGCACCCGGAATCACCGTCGCCGACGCCGTGACGGCCACCAGCGCGCTGCTCACGGACCTGGGTGAACATCGCGCCTGGGCCCGCATCGAACCCGAGTCATGAGCAGGCTCAGACAGAACTGTCCGGCTCGCGCCGCCGTTGAATCAGGGGGCCGACCAGCCAGACCCCCGTGAACAACAAGGCGAAGCAGATCCCCGCGACGATCGAGGCGCCCATGCCTGCCACGGTGTCGAAGATCAGCACGGTGACTCCGGTCAGCGCGACCCCGAGCAGGATCATCCCGGCGAACGCGTAACGATGGGCAGACGCGACGAGGTCGGCGAGCTGATGCCTGCGGAACAGCAGCCGGTGCGTGGCGACCGGGGCGACAAGCAGCACCGTCGCCGCGACCGACGCGACGACGGTGACCAGGTAGACCACCTGCATCGTCGTGTCCAGGATAGTGAACCTGGCCTGGAACGGCAGGGTCAGCAGGAAACCGGTGAGCAGCTGCACGCCGGTCTGCACGACCCGCAGTTCCTGCAGCAGATCGGCCCAGTTCCGATCCAGCCGCTGGATCTCGGTCTCGCCGCGAGCCTGCTTGTCCCATTCCGCGTCGTCGCGTGCCGTGCTCATCGCCCGATTCCTCTCACCCTATTCCGGGCATGCCCCCAGGCGTCGTCCCGAAACGGGCAGGGGCAGGTCAGGCACCGGATTGAAGCACTGCCGAACGGCTACTACCGCTACATGGACCACAGCACAGCCCCGCTCGTCGCCGCGGTCGCCGATTACCGCGGCTCGGGTCGATACGGATTCACACCACCGGGTCATCGCCAGGGTCGCGGGGTCGACGGGCGGGTGCTCGCCGCACTCGGCGCCGACGCGTTCGCCGGCGACATCCTCGCCGCGCCCGGCCTCGACGACCGGTTGTCCAGAGCAGGCCTGCTGGCCGAAGCCGAGGAACTCATGGCCGACGCCGTCGGCGCCGACTCCACGTTCTTCTCCACCTGCGGCAGCTCGCTGTCGGTGAAGGCGGCGATGATGGCCGTCGCGGGCGGCAAGGACGGCGGACTGCTGGTGGCCAGGGACAGCCACAAATCGATCGTCGCCGGGTTGATCTTCTCCGGGGTGCAACCGCACTGGATCACCCCGCGCTGGGACGCCGAGCGGCACTTCTCGCATCCGCCGTCACCCGCCCAGGTCGAGCAGGCCTGGCGCGACCATCCCGACGCCGCGGGCGCGTTGATCGTCAGCCCGAGCCCCTACGGCACCTGCGCCGACCTGCGCGGGATCGCCGAGGTATGTCATGCCCGCGGCAAACCGCTGATCGTCGACGAAGCCTGGGGCGCGCACCTGCCGTTCCACCCCGACCTGCCCACCTGGGCGATGGACGTCGGCGCCGATGTCTGCGTGGTGAGCGTGCACAAGATGGGCATGGGTTTCGAACAGGGTTCGGTGTTCCACGTGCAGGGCGACCTGGTCGATTCGGCCCGGCTCAGCCGCTGCGCCGACCTGCTGATGACCACCAGCCCCAACGTCCTGATCTACGCCGCCCTGGACGGCTGGCGAAGGCAGATGGTCGAATTCGGCAACGACCTGCTCGGCAACGCGCTGTGGCTGGCCCGCCGGACTCGTTCCGCGCTCGCCGAGATCGCCGGCTTCGACGTCATGCACGACGAGTTGCTCGGTGTCGAAGCCTCCCACGACCTGGATCTGCTGCAGGTCCTCGTCGACGTCTCCGCCACCGGCGCGACCGGGTACGCCGCCGCGGACTGGCTGCGCGCCCACCGCCAGATCGACCTGGGACTCACCGATCACCGGCGGGTGCTGGCGACGCTGTCGGCCGCCGACGACACCCAGTCGGTCGACGCGCTCGTCGACGGCCTCGCCCTGTGGCGCGCCGGCCTCGGCGAGCCCGCGCCGCTCGAGATCGCGCTGCCGACACCCCAAGACCTGCAACTGGAGACGGTGATGCTGCCTCGCGACGCGTTCTTCGCCCCGACGGAGCTGGTGCCCGTGCACGAGGCGGCAGGCCGGATCGCGGCCGAACAACTCACCCCGTATCCGCCGGGTATCCCCGCGATCGTGCCGGGGGAACGCATCGGCGCGGCGGTCGTGGACTACCTGCGCACAGGTGTCGCCGCGGGCATGAATGTGCCCGACGCGAGCGATCCCCGCTTGCATGCGATTCGGGTCGTCGCCGGGAGCTGAGCTGTTTGTGTCCCGCGGACCCGGGTAGGCGGTCTGTGGGTCCCCAAGACGGCCCACCGGCCACCGTCGGTGGCCGAGAGATCTGTCTGAAAGGAATGCCACATGGGTATCGCGGACAAGGCGAAGAACAAGGCCGAGGAGCTGGCAGGCAAGGCCAAGGAAGCCAAAGGCAAGGCCACCGACGACCGTGATCTGGAGAACGAAGGTCGCGGCGACCAGGTGAAGGGGAACCTGAAGGACGCGGGGGAGAAGGTCAAGGACGCCTTCCGCGACTGACCAGCCGACTCGAGCGGGCCATCGGCCGACTTACGGCCGGTGGCCCGCGGCTGTGCCGTCCTGCTCATGGACGGTGAGCAACAGATGATCGAAGCGGGCGCGGGTCGGCGCGTCGGCGCCGCCGAGCGCGGTCACCGCCGGCATCAGCGCCTCGCAGAGATCGCGCAGTTTGATGTTGGTCTCCTGCGAACGCCAGCGCAACACCCGGAAGGCCTGCTCGGCCGAGATGCCGTACACCGTCATCAACGCGCCCTTGGCCTGCTCGATCAGCGCGCGGGCCGCGACGATCTCCGGCACCGCCTCCTCGATGGTGTCGCGGCGTTCGTCGTCGACGGTGTCGGTGACATCGATGTAGAAGCCCTCGGTACCGGTCACCGCGCCGGTGGTATCACGCATCTGATCGCCGACGACCAGCACGTGGCGGACGGCGCCGGTGGTGTCGACGAGGCGATGGTGGCTGCTGAAGGGCAGTCCGGTGCTCACGACCTGGGCGAGCGTGTCGGCGACCTCGGCGCGGTCGTCGGGGTGCTTGTGCGCCAGCAGCAGTTCCGTCGTCGGTGTCACCGAGCCGGGGGCGTATCCGTGCAGCGCCGCGACCTCGTCGGACCACTCCCAGCGCTGCTCGGCCAGCCAGAACCGGAAACGTCCTGTTCGTTTCGACCCGGGAACGTCGGGTGTCAGCCTGGACTCGTCGCGCACCGCACTATCTTGCCCTGCCCGGTACCCGCTGTACACGGATCGTGCGTCACTCGGCGGAGTCGGGCAGCAGTTCCGCGATCAGCGGGCGAGGGCGAAGATCACCGCGATCAGTCCGGCCATGGCGACGACTTCGCCGACCAGGTCAGGAGATGTCGGGCCCTAGATCGCGCCTGATACGCGTGACCATGCCTTTCGCGAATTGCCTGCCGAGGGCCGGGGAGATTCGCTCCAGGTACCAGAGCATCTTTCCCCACTTGGGCACCACGATGATCGCCTCTCCGCGAAACACCCCATGCAGTGCGCGTTCGGCGAGTTTCTCCGGCGCCAGCGGCCGAAACCGCTCCCAATAGCCGAGGATCTTCTCCTCGCTGACGCCGTTCATGTTGATCCGGCCGTACTTGCCGCCGGTCAGAATCGGGGTCCGGATCACACCGGGGCACAGCACCGACACCTGCACGCCGTGCCGCTGCGCTTCGGTGCGCAACGTCATCGACAGGGCGACGACAGCATGCTTGGTGGCGCAATAACTGCCTTGTCCCGCCGTGGTGATGAGCCCGGCGATCGAGGCGGTATTCACGATGTGTCCCGAGCGCTGTTCGATCATGACCGGGTAGACAGCCTGGATGCCGTAGGCGACACCGCGCAGGTTGACGTCGATGACGTCGTTCCAGTCATCGACTGAGTAGGAGTCGATCTCACCGCCCACCCCGATACCCGCGTTGTTGAACAGGTAGTCGATCCGGCCCGACTGCCGCACGATGTCGTCGACGGCTTGCTGGAACGACGGGTAGCTGCGCACGTCCACCTCGATCGCGTGCGCCTTGCCGCCGCGGCTGCGCAGGCGGTGCGCCAGCTCCTCGGCGGCCTCCCGTTGGCGATCGGCGAGCCACACCTCGGCGCCCCCGTCTGCCAGCGCCTCGGCGAGCGCGGCTCCGATGCCGGAAGCACCTCCGGTCACCACTGCGATCTTCCCTGACGCGCTGGTCGCCATACAGCGGAATTGTATTCCGCCATTCCGCGCCGAGTCCACCATTCAGCCTCGGCGCAGCGCGGTGCGCAGGCCGCGCCGGATCGGTCCCGGCTCGGTGGGCGCCGTGGCGGCGAACTTGCGTTCGGAGGCCGTTTCCGGGGCGTCGTCGCTGGTCGCGAGGAGGAACGAGTCGGGGAGGGCGAGTTTGTTGATGGTGCGCAGGCTCAGCAGGTACTGCCGGGGCAGCGGGCCGGTGGTGTAGGGCAGGTCGTACTTGTCGCACAGTGCGCGCACCCGCACCGCGATCTCGGCGTAGCGGTTGCTGGGCAGGTCGGGGAACAGGTGATGTTCGATCTGATGCGAGAGATGGCCGCTGAGGAAGGCCATGACCGGCCCGGCGTCGAAGTTGGCGGTGCCGAGCATCTGGCGCAGATACCACTCGCCGCGGGTCTCGTGCTCGATCGCGGCGGGGGTGAATTTCTCTGCGCCGTCGGGGAAGTGGCCGCAGAAGATGACGACGTAGGCCCAGAGGTTGCGCAGCGCGTTGGCGGTGATGCCTGCGGTGAGGGTGCGGCGCCAGTGCCGTCTGCTGAGGAGGGGGAAGAAAAGATAGTCCTTGGCCGCCTGCCTGCCGATCTTGCGGACCAAGGCCCTGGTGTGCGCGGCCTTCTCGGCGTCGGTCGGCGCGCGGTCGCGCTCGGAGTACAGGCCGTGCAGGGCGATGCCCCACTCGAAAGTGGCTGCCAGGAGGAGGTTTTGGAGTGGTTGCAGGAGCAGGCGCGGGCGCCACTGCTGATCCCTGGTGACGCGCAGGACGCCGAATCCGACGTCGTCGTCCATGCCGACCACGTTCGTGAACATGTGATGGCGGTAGTTGTGCGAGTACCGCCATTGCGAAGACACCCCCGCCATGTCCCATTCCCAGGTGCGGGAATGGATTTCGGGATCGTTCATCCAATCCCATTGGCCGTGCGACACATTGTGCCCGATCTCCATGTTCTCGATGCTCTTGGCCGTGGCCAGCGCCGAGGTGCCCGCCAGCCAGCCCAGCCGCGACCCGGTACAGGCCAGCAGCACTCGCGCGCTCGCGTCGAGGATGCGCTGGAACGCGATCGTCCGCCGGATGTAGTCGGCGTCGTGCGTGCCGCGCCGGTCCTCGATGTCGCGGCGAATCGCATCGAGTTCCTCGCCGAGCGCGTCGACATCGGCTCTGCTCAGGTGCGCGTAGACCGCGACTTCGGTAATGGCCATGGGGGTCCTCGCCTGGTCGTAGCACCGATTCTACGGACTTCTACAGCGATCGTCTACAACGTAGACAAACGATATAGACGTCCACGGAACCTGCCGTGAGACGCGGTCGGGGTCAGAAGGCCGGGTCGGGGAGCGTCGCGGTGAGGCCGGTGAGCAGGATGTCGAGGCCGCGTTCGAGTTCGGCGGCGCCGTCGTAGGCGGCCAGCGTCGGGGCGAGCTCGCGCACCAGCGGGAACTCGGTGATCGGCAAGCGGTGCAGGCCGAGGCGCAGGACCTCGTCGGATTCCTCCGGCCGCTCCACCACTTCCTGGAGCTCGTTGAGCACGTGACCGTAGAGGAAACCGAACAGGGCGCGGTAGACGTGCAGTGCGTCGGCGCCGGTGAAACCGGCCCGGGTGAGCAGCTGCAGGATGTGCTCGAGCGGGCGGACCACCGCGACCGGGCGCATGCCGAGCGGCGTCGACAACGGCCGGGTCACCAGCAGTGGAACGACATTCGGGTGCGCGAGCGCCACCGCGCGGAACGAGCGGGCCACCGCGCGCAACTGTGCCGCCCAGTCGGGGTCGTCCGCGTCGACCACCAGCTGTTCGAACACCAGCTCGGCCACGCCGTCGAGCACGGCGGCCTTGTTCGGCAGGTGCCGGTAGATCACCATCGGGTCGCGCCCGACGGCCTCGGCCAGCCTGCGCATCGATAGCCCGTCGACGCCGTCGCGATCGACGATCATCAGCGCGGCGGACAGTACAGACTCCCTGGTCACCGTGCTGACGGGACGGCGGGCACCATCTGTCGAATCCTCGGCCATGGCGGCACCTCCGTCTGTTAGTTGTAGTTGTCAGTGTAGACCTACAACGTTGACAAGGGTGGGACATCGGCGTCTACTTGAGTGGTACAGGTCCCCGGAGCTGATACCGATTCCTCGGATCCCGGACGAAAGGACCGAACATCATGCGCATCCGCGAAGATCATCGATCCGGCCCTGCCGCGGCTCCCGCCCGCCATCAAGTACCGCCGCTGTACACGCCGCGGCTGCGGATGCGGGCACGCTCCTCGGCGGATCGATACATCGACGGCGCATGGTGGCCACGGTCGGACGACCTGGCCGCCGAACTGCCCGATCTGCTCGCGGTGCTGAGCGTGCGGCTCGGCCCGGTCTGGCGCGTCGTCTACGACCCGTCGTGCTGGGCGCAGGCGCCCGCCCGGATCACGGTCGCGGGGGAGACGGTCCGGCTCGACTCCTACCACTTCGAACTGTGGAACACGATGTATGTGTTCGGCCGCGACGCGAGCATGCTCGTGCTCCAGGTGATCCCCGCCGACACCGACGAACGTGTCGCCCACGAGGCCCTGATGGCCGCCGCATCCGATGCCGCCGAACCCGAGGCGACCCTGGAACCCCCGGAGCGTCCGCGCCACATCACCAACCACCAGGCCATGGGCGCGCCCGAACAGGACCGGCAGCCGTTCGGCATCCCGACCCGCACCCCGCGACTGCTGTTGCGCGCCCACGAAAGTCACGCCGAACTGTTCGACGGCGCCTGGTGGCCGCGGACGGCGAATCTCACCGCCGAACTCCACGACCTGATCAGCGCGCTCACACCCCGCCTCGGCCGGACCGCGCGAATCAGCTTCGACTGGAACGCGACCAGCCGCAACCAGCGCCGCATCGACCACCCCGACGACGTCGACCCGCAAGTCCCCGACGTCGACCAGCTCCCCGACACCATGCACCTCGTCGGCGTCGACGGCGTCCACCTCACCCTGCTGGTGATCGCGGCCGACACCCCACCCGACGTCGCCGACGCCCAGCTCCTGCACGCCGCAGGCCGGGTCGCCCACGACCCACCAGCACCGGCTGACCACGCGCCATGAGTGCTCGGCGCTGTCAGTCGGGCCGCCGCCCCGGCTGTGACCCGCTCGAGCGGTGACGCCCCGCCCGGCGGGACCGGGCGGGGCGGCGGTTTCCTTCGTTCAGGCGGCGATGGCGCGGCGGCGGGGTTCGAGTGCCGCGGCGACCAGGTAGCTGCCACCGCCGGCGATGGCCAGCACCCAGTAGGGGCTCGCGCCGTCGAGGAACAGCGCGGCCGAGGAGGTGAGGGCCAGCCAGGCGCCGAGGGCGTATTGCAGGACGTCGCGGTAGGCGGCCCCGCCTGCGAGGTAGAGCAGGCCGACGATGAGGCCGGAGCCGGTCGGCCACAGCAGCATCTTCAGATCGTCTTGTGCCAGTGCCGAACTCAGCGCGGTGATGACGAAGAACAGCGCGCCGAAACCGATCAGCCAGGACACGGCGAGCAGATTGCCGACCACCGCGTCCTTGCCGGTGACACCGCGCTGGGCCTTCATCGTCACGATGCTGGTGACGACCATCGCGATGGCCAGCCCGGCGATCAGCAGCACGCTCGGCACCGCGGCGGGCAATCGCAGGACGGGATCGTCGCCGTGGGACAGGGCATACGCGCCGTGACCGAGCAGCCACGCCATCCCGAAACTCAGGTAGGACGGACGGTTGTCGAGCAGAACGCGCAGCGCGGACGGACGGGTCTCGGTGGTGGAAACATGCTGGGACATAAGGGTTCTCCTGTGCGGTGGTGGTGAATCAGGGGACGATGACGACTTTGCCGACGACGGTGCTCGACTCGGCGAGTTCCATGGCGCGGGCCGCTTCGGCCAGCGGGACGCGGGCGGCGACCTGAGCGCGCAGGTCACCGCGCGCGGCGAGATCGAAGACCTGGCTCAGGTCCTCGGTGATACGGGCGCGGAAGCCCGCCCGGTTGCGCTTGCCCGCCCACAGATTGAAGAAATGCGCACTGCGCTTGTTGGGCAATACATTCCACAGCAGGATCCGGCCGAGCAGCTTCAGCACCGGCAGCCGCGAGTTGCCCGCGTCGTTCTTGGTGGCCGCTGTGCCGTAGGAGACCAGCGTGCCGTGCGGCGCGAGCAGCGCGAACGAATCGGTGATGCCGGGGCCGCCGACATGATCGAACACGGCGTCGACGCCGTCGGGGGCGATCGCCCGCACCTGCCGCGGCACATCGCCGCGATAGTCGACCCAGCTCGCGCCGAGCGCGCGCACGGCCTCGGCATTGCGCGCCGACGCTGTCCCGATGACGTGAATTCCGTTGGCGCGGGCCAGCTGGACGAGCGTCGAGCCGACCCCGCCGTTGGCGCCGTGCACCAGCACGGTCTGCCCCGGCCGCACCTTCGCGGTCCGGAACAGCATCTGCCAGGCCGTGATCCCGTTGACGACAAAGGTTTCCGCCTCGGCGGCATCGAGCGCCGCGGGCACCGTCACCAGGTCGGCAGCGTCGAGCACGGCATGGCTGGCCCAGCCGCCGATCTTGGTCAGCGCGGCGACCCGGGTGCCGATCAGCGCCGGTTCGACACCGGCCCCGACCGCGGTGACCGTGCCGACCAGGTCGTAGCCGGGCACGAAGGGAAAGGCGGGCTGGTCGTAGTACTTGCCGCGACGCATCTGCTGCTCGGCGAAGGAGACACCGCTCGCCTCGACCCGGACGAGTGCTCGCCCGGCGCCGGGCGCGGGCAGATCGCGCCGGGTGACCAGCAGCCCCTCGGGTTCGACGCGGCCGGGCAGGACGATTTCGGTGGCGATGGTGGACATGAGAACTCCTAGTGTGTGACTGGTCAATCACTCGATGGGTCGAAAAAATGCCCCGCGAGGGGGCAGTCAGGGGTCAGTGGGCGTGGGGGTGGCGGATGCCCGCGGTGACGATCTTGGCCCAGGGGCTGTCGTTGCCGTCCAGGCCGAGTGTGGTGATCAGGTGGCAGAGCTGCCCGAAGGCGATGAACCGCTGGACGTACTCGTCCGCGGCGCCCGAGCGCTGTTTGGCGAGGTCGGTCACCCTGGCCAGCCCGTCCCGCATCGCCGCGCCGATTTCCGGCACGTCCGCCACGGATTGCGCGTGGACCTGCAGCATCAGCAGGCTCTTGTCGCCGATGAGCTCGGCGTAGGCCCCGCCCATGTCGTAGAGGATCTGCTCGGGACTCTCGGCATTCGACCGCGCCGCACCCGCCGACATCGCCGCCTCGATCCGATCGAAGCACCGCTCGAGCGCCGCGACGAACAGCGCGACCTTGCCGGGAAACAGCTTGAACACGTACGCGGGCGAGATCTGAGCCGTCGCCGCCACCGTACTGATCGGCGTGCCGTGATAACCGGTCCTGGCGAACTCGACTATCGCGGCATCGACAACAGCATCGCGCCGCAGATCCGATCGGGAGAGGGTGACTCCGCTCTTGCTCATGTGAGTGACCGTACACTCACTCTTTCGGTGGTGTCAATCCCCGGTGGTGCGGAGCGGTTCACCCGTTCCGGGTGATGTCGGGACCAGCCCGCGAGTGGTTCGCTTGGCCTCGGAACTCCGTGCCCCGCCCAGGGAGGAATGTTTGTGAGCGCGTACCCGCCGATCGCTGAGCAGTGATCCGGTGTCGCGGACGAGCGGTCCCGACGTCAGGAGCGCCCCGCGCGGGGCGCTGATACCACTGGCGTTGGCGCAGTTCATCTGTAGCTTCGCGGGCTCGAACGACCTCGACACCACGGTGCAGGGCGTGCAGGTGGCGATCACGATCTTCCTGCTGGTGATGGCCGCGTTGATGATTCCCGGTGGCAAACTCACCGAGCGATACGGACGTCAACGCTGCTTTCTGGCCGGACTGCTGGTGTACGGCATCGGCGCACTGCTCAGCGCGGTGGCGCCGGGGCGGCTGTCGGGCCTGTCCCGCAGCGTGTCGAATCTCGGCTCCTCCCTCGGCACCGCGCTGACCGGCACCATTCTCGTCGCCGGTCTCACCGGCCACGCCTACGCCGCCGCGATGATCACCCTCGCAGGCATCGGGGGTCCTCGGCTTCATCGCCGCCACGCTCCTTCCTGATCGCACCATCACCGATCCCGTGTCATCCGGTACCGCCGAGAGTTAGGAGTCGTCATGCCGAAGTTGGAGATCAAGAGAAAGTCCGAACTCTCTCGAAAAGAGGTGTCCGAGCGGCTGATCGCGATAGGCAAGGCGCTGGCGAGCGGCTCGGAGGTGGAATTCGGCTCGGAGGGCGATTCGCTCGAGATCGTCGTCGCCGACCGGGTCAGCTGGGAATTCGAGATCGAGGTCGACGGTACCGAGACCGAAATCGAAATCGAGATCACATGGCGCGACGATCCGGTCGCTACACCGCCGGAACCGAAAGCCGCGGCTCCGGCCAAAACCACGCGTCGTACACGTGCTCGTAAACCGCCCGCCAAATAGTCGACGATCGGCGCCGTCGTGCTGAATCCTCGTGCTGGGCTCAGCCCGGTGAGATCGGCTCGAACGAACGGATCTCGTCGGCACCGGGGCCCACCACCCCCGCCGACGATTCCGGCATTTCGTTCCACGCGCCCGGCAGGTCGCGCAGCGGCTCCGAGACCACGAGTCGGGTCTCGGGGCCCAGCCTGCGCAGCACCTCGACCTCGGGGTGCAGTGCCCGCAACGCGGCCATCTCGGTCGAGAAGAACAGCGACCGCGATTGCCGCTCGCTGGAATAGCGGAAGACCAACAGGTATTCGCCGTCGGTTGTCGCGACCGTCATCTGCACCGGATGGTCGACTCCGTGCGCGTGCCCGACGTCCTCGACGAAACCGACCGCACGGGCGACAGCACCGAGGGGATCGTCGACGAGACCGAACGTCAAGGCCAGGTAGAACAGGGTTTCGGAGTCCGTCGAACCCTCGATGTCGGCGAAGAGCGCAGGTTCGACCGCCGCCAGCAGGTCGCGCCGGGTCTCGTGGAAGCCGCGCAGGGCACCGTTGTGCACCCACAACCACCGCCCGTGCCGGAACGGGTGACAGTTGCTGCGTTGCACCGCCGTCCCGGTCGAGGCTCGAACATGCGCGAGCAGCATCGGTGTGCGCACCTGACCCGCGATCTCCCGCAGGTTGAGATCGTTCCAGGCTGGTTCGATGCTCTTGTACACCGCGGGCTCGGCACCGAGGCCGTACCAGCCGAGACCGAAGCCGTCACCGTTGGTGGTGGTCGCGCCCAGACGTGAGTGCAGACTCTGGTCGATCAGGGAGTGTTCAGGGCGGAACAACAGATCCTCGGCGAGGATCGGCTCACCCGAGTACGCCATCCACCGGCACATGAATCCATTCAAGCAGAACGGAACCGCCGGCGATAGCTGTCAGATTGCCGCGTCGGCGAGCATTGTCCGGACGATGGCTGCCCACTCACGCAGGGTGGTACGGGCCGATTTCTCGGACGTGTGCAGGACCCGGCCTGCCACGGTGCCGCGCAGCACTGTGATGGTGAGATCGCGGATCACCGGGTAGCGCGGATGTGCCACCACTTCCGGGCCGAACAGTTCGTCGACGACGCGGACGAGGTCGCGGCCCGCGGCGCGTTCCGCGTGCTGGAGTGCGGCGGCCAGATCTGGGTCGGTGCGGGCGGCCGCCCACAGCTCCAGTTCGGCTTGGGCGGCCGGGCGGGTCATCGACTCGTAGAGAGCCGCCAGCGCCCGGTCGACCGGGTCGGCGTCCGCGTCGAACCGCGCCGCCGCGGCAAGGGCCGCCTGTTCGTTGCGCTGGACCAGGTTCTGCACCAGGGCTTTCGACAGTTCGGCGATGGTCGGGAAGTGGTGCAGCAGCGCGCCGCGGCTGAGTCCGGCCGCTTCCTGGACGGCGACGGTGGTCAGCGCGGAGTAGCCGCGCCGCACCAGCAGGTCGGTCGCCGCGTCGAGGATGCGGGCGCGGGTGGCCTGCTTCTGTTCTTCGCGCGTTGCCAACTCGGGCCCTTCTCGTCGTCGGCCGACGATTTCACAGTCACTATTGACTGTCAATGCTCCGACCCGCCATGCTTTCGACAGATTCTCCATCCCGGCACCTCGAATCCAGAAGGACCCCACCGTGTCGAACAGCAGCACGAACTCCGGCGGCCAGCCCGCGCCCTGGTACGAGAACTGGACCGAAGGCCCCGATTCGCCATGGCGGCATCGCCCTGATCCGGACTTCGAGCGCGAGTACGCCACGCTCACCTACGAGCGGGACGGGCGGATCGCCAGGATCACCTTCAACCGCCCGGACAAGGGCAACGCGATCACCCCGCACACCCCGCGGGATCTGGCGCACGCGGTGGAACGAGCCGACCTGGATCCGCGCGTGCACGTCATCGTGGTGTCCGGGCGCGGCAAAGGGTTCTGCGGCGGCTACGACCTCGATATATTCGCCGAGCAGGGCTTCGCGGGCGCGGACGGTCCGGACGAGGTCACCGGGACCGTCCTCGATCCGGTGGTCAACGCCGTCAACCACGATCCGCGGGGCATCTGGGACCCGATGATCGACTTCGCCATGATGAGCAGGTTCACCAAGGGATTCGCCAGCCTCCTGCACGCGAACAAGCCGACCGTGGCGAAACTGCACGGCTTCGCGATCGCGGGCGGCACCGACATCGCGCTGCACGCCGACCAGATCATCTGCGCCGACGACACCAAGATCGGCTACCCGCCCACCCGCGTCTGGGGCATCCCCGCCGCGGGCATGTGGGCGCACCGCCTCGGCGACCAGCGCGCCAAGCGCCTGCTGTTCACCGGCGACTGCATCAGCGGCAAGCAAGCCGCCGAATGGGGTCTCGCGGTCGAATCCTGGCCCGCCGACGAACTCGACGACCGCACCGAAGCCCTGGTACAGCGCATCGCCCGCATGCCGGTCAACCAGCTCATGATGGCCAAACTCGCGCTCAACTCGGCCCTGCACACCCAGGGCGTCGCCAACTCGGCCATGGTCAGCACCGTCTTCGACGGCATCTCCCGCCATACCCGCGAGGGCTACGCCTTCCAGACGCGCGCCGCCACAGCCGGTTTCCGCGAAGCGGTCCGCGAACGCGACGACCCGTACGGCGACCACAAGCGCGCCCAGTTCGAGCGCTGATCCGCGGCACTCAGGGCGTGACGATGGGGAAGGCCGGGTCGAATTCGTCGAGCAGAGTCCCGAACGTGTCGAGCATCGTGCGGTCGCCGTCGACGGTGATCTTGCCGCCATCGACCAGTCCCGCCGCGGTCTCGGGTTCGATCAGCACCGAGGTCAGGAAGGCCTTCGGGCCTCGCACCGTCAGCTGCGCGTCACCGGACTTGCCGCGCCGGGCATTGAGCACCCCGCGCCGGACCCACATCGTCCACTGTTCCCCGGCGTCGGTGAAGTCGAAGTCCATCCGCAGATCCACGCTCGCCGCCTTCTCGCCGATGATGTGCACCGAGACGAAGTCGAACAGGATCTCGATCGGCATGGCCAGGATGGAGTCCTGGCTGGCCGTCACATACGGCGGCGGCTGCGTGCCCTCGCGCAATTCCAGCGCCGCGGACAGGAAGATGCCACGCCACTGCGGCCCCTCGGCCTGGTAACCCATCTGCTCGTAGGCATCGGCCTGCAGGTCCTTGGCCCGCTGGTTGTCCGGCTGGGCGAACACCAGCTTGTGCAGGATCTCGGCCGCCCACCGGTAGTCGGCGGCGTCGATCGCGCGCTGCCCCTCGGCGAGAATATTGTCGGCGCCCGCGAACTCGACGAATCGTTTGGCGGCCTCGACCGGCGGGTGCGGATGCAGCGAGACCGGATCGCCGTCCCACATGCCCAATTCCTTGGTGTACACCGCGCGCACATCGTGGTGCAGGGTGCCGTGGTACCCGCGGTTGGCCCAGTTGCGCCCGAGTTCCTCCGGGAGCTCGATCACCTCCGCCGCTTCCAGCGGTGTGTAGCCCTTGTTGGCCAGGCGCAGCGCCTGGTCGTGGATGTATTTGTAGGTGTCACGCTGGGATTCGAGGAACGCGGTGACCTTGTCGTTGCCCCACACCGGCCAGGTGTGCGGCCCGTAGTGCACCTCGGCCTCGTCGCCCCAGCGTTCCAGGGTCTCGTCGAGATAGCGGGCGAAATTGCGGGCGTCGCGGGTGCGGGCGCCGCGCAGGGTCTGGATGTTGTGCAGGCTGTGGTTGGCGTTCTCCGCACAGGTCAGGGCCTCGAGCTGCGGTATCCAGATGTGCATCTCCTCGGGCGCCTCGGTGTCGGGGGCGTAGAGGAACTCGAATTCGATGCCGGCGATCTCGCGCCGCGTCCCGGTTTCGGTGATCAGATCCGTCGGCGAGATATAGGAAATCTCCGGCCCCTGGGAGGTGGCGATACCGATGCCGCAGGTGACGAACCCCGCGGGCCGGGCGGCAGCATCGAACCGAATGCGTAGGAACTGCGGCGCGCCATGGCATTTCCGGCGACCACGTTCTCGCCGATGGCGAACTTGTCGAACTGGTGTCCCGGCGCGATGATCGGCACCTTGCCCGAGGCCACGTCCTCGGCCGACACCACGCCCTTCACACCGCCGTAGTGATCGATATGGGTGTGGGTGTAGATCACGGCTTTGACCGGCTTGTCGGTGACGTGCTCGCGAATGAGCGCCATAGCCTGTTTCGCGGACTCGACGCCCGCCATGCAGTCGATGACGATGATGCCGTCGTCGCCCTCGACCACGGTCAGGTTCGCGATGTCGTTGTTCCGTGCCTGGTAGACGCCCTTGGTCACCTCGAACAGGCCACCGATGCTGATCAGCTGCGACTGCCGCCACAGACTCGGGTTCACCGTGTCCGGAGTCGGCGGGTCGTTGCGCAGGTAGTCGAATTCGGCCGGGTCGAAGACCACCTTCGCGCTGTCCGCGCCGGAATACACCGGGCCGGGCAGCGGCGCGATCAGTCCGCGCTGCGCATCGGTGAAATCGGCCCTGTTGTCCAGGTCGTAGCGCTGGGTAGCCGCGCGATTGGTCTCCGCCGTCGCAGCGGTGGCGGGCTTCGCCGATCGGCACATGGGCGCTCCTGTCGGGGGATTGGCGGCCTTTCCCCGATCGTGGCCCGGCAGGAGCGGCCCCACATCACCCGTCCCGGATGAACTCCGGGATCGATTCACACCGGCGCGTTGCGCCACCAGCGCTCGTAGAGGTCCTGGCCCGAGGTGCCGCCTGCGACGCCCATCGCGCAGTTCTTCCGGGTCGGGTCGTCGAAGCGGAGCAGTAGCTCACCCGTCGGGCCTGCCACGTCGGTCTTGTCGTTCCAGGTGATGTGGCCCTGACCCGTCGGTCGGGTCCAGTTCTCTTCGCCGATGAATGTCGCATCCGGTGCGGGGTCGAATTCGTCGGCGGGTTTGCCGATTCCGCACCGCACCACGATGCGGAACACCGGATCGCGATTGCCGTTGCACGCCAACGCGTTCATCGAATCCCGCGTCTGCCGCACGTCGATGGGCCGGTCGCCGTCGACCGCGACGCAGCGCAGGCCCTGGTATCCGCTGTCCGCCTGCGTTGCCGGGAGCAGTTGCGGGAACGCCTTGACCACCCATTCGTGGGCCGCCCAGGAGTTCGGCTCGGCCTGCGCGAGCGGTGTGCTGGACGGAGCGTTCGACGACGTCGCCGAATCCCGTGTCACCACAAAGGCACTCGCGATCGCCACCGCGGCCACCAGGGCGAGTGCCCCGACCCAGAGACCGGCTTTGCCCCGCCGTCCCGGTCGTTGCGCGGTCGAACCGGGATTCTGGCCGACCCCGAGCGCGGTCGCCGCCGCGATGGCGAGCGCACCGCAGCTCGGGTAGCGCTGCGCCGGATCCTTGGCGAGCGCACGGGCGATCACCGCATCGATCCCGCCGGGCAACTCGGGGACGGTGGCTCTCGGTCGCGGCGGCGGATCCTGCAGATGCGCCATGATCACCGCGTCCATCGTCGCGCGCGGGAACGGTTTCGTGCCGGTCAGCAGTTCGTGGAGGGTGCAACCCAGCGAGTAGACATCGGCGCGATGATCGATCGCCCCGCCGGTCAGCTGTTCCGGCGCCGCGTAGGCGACGGTCGCCAGGATCGATCCAGCCTGGGTCAGCGCCGTGGTCGCGGCCACCGCCTTGGCGATGCCGAAATCGGTGAGTGCGACGCGGTCCTGTTGTCCTGGTATCGATTCGACGAGGATGTTGGCCGGTTTGACGTCGCGGTGCAGCATCCCCGCCCGGTGCGCGTGATCGAGCCCGCGCCCGACGGCGGCGACGATGTGCGCCACCCGATCCGGGGGCAGCGCCGCGCGGTCGCGGATCAGGGTGGCGGCATCGGGCCCGTCCATGAACCGCATCGCGATCCAGAGCCTGCCGTCCTCGACGCCGCGGTCGTAGACGCCGATGATGTTCGGATGATCCAGCCGGGCGGCGAGTTCGGCCTCGCGGATGAACCGCGCCCTGAACTCGGGATCGGCACTGTATTCCGCCGACAGCACTTTCACCGCGTCCAGCCGCGGCAACCGGGGATGCGCCGCCACATAGACCGTGCCCATACCGCCACTGCCCAGCACCCGCTCGATGCGATACCCCGCGAAAATGGTGCCCGGCAGCAACTTCCGGCTATCCACTGTGCACCAGTAGCGCGTATTGGGCCGAGATCAGCTGATGGACCTCCGTCGGATTCCGGCCGACGAGGGCAGCGGTGTACCGGCCGTACAGGACATGGCAGCGCGCCTGGGCGGGCCACTGCGGTTGCTGATCGAGGTTGTAGCAGTACACATCCGGCACTCCGGCGGGTGTGTCGAGCTGCCTGGACTGGTCGGCCGCGCGCATCTCCTCGGTGAACACCCGGCGCGCGCTGACCGCGTCCGGAAACCGTTCGAGCAGATTGTGGTGGTTCATGGCGACGAGTTCGATCGGTTCCTTGAAACCGAGATGCTTCATCAGCCGGGTGGCACGCGGGCCGAACACCACCCCGCTGATGCGCAGCGTGGACGACCAGCCCGCGTTGGCGTCGATGTCGGTGGCGATCACCGTCGGATACGACCAGTGCCCCGGCCCGTAGGGCAGCAGCCGCGACAGCATGCCCTCCCGATCCAGGGGCAGTTCGGCGAACCGGTCCGGCGCGGTCGCCGGAAAGTCACGCAGTCTGGGCAGCTGGACGTCGAATGTCTTGCGCACGAGCCCGGTCAGCACGGCCTGATCCGGAGTGGTGTGCGCGGCGAGCACGCTGACGACGAAGGACCCCTGCGCGATCGTCGCGGCCATGGTCGGCACCGCGGGACGCCAGTGCACGAACGCCGCGGGATACTCCGCGATCCGGACCGCCACATTGTCCGGGCTGATCGCGGCATCGGTGGCGTTCATCTGCCGCGCGGCCAGCTGTGCCCGCATCTCGTCGGGGAAACGCAGCAGCAGCACCGTGAGCAGGCGTCCCGCGCCGATGGCCGGCGACTTGCCACGGAAGTCGACGTCGCTGCCGCTGACCGCGAATCCGGCCAGCATGCCTTGTGATTCGAGCACGTCACGGACGGGCTCGGCCAGAATTCCGGCCGCTTTCAGCGGGGTCGGCAACGGCGCGGTCCGGTTCGCGACATCCTTGGTCAACGACGGATCCACCTCGACCGGATCGAGCGCGGCTTCGCCCATCCGCACCGATTCCAGCACCCGCCCGTCCTTCTCGGTCCCGGCACGCGACGGTGTCAGCGGGTCGACGCTGTTGGCTCCGACGTCGAGCACCGCCAGGTCCAGGCGTCGCGGAGCCGGCTCGCCGGGCCGCACGCATCCGCACAGCACGATGAGGGCCGCGGCAAGTACCGCCACGGCTCGAAGGCTGTCATAGCGGCGCATCCGGCCACCACCGTTCTCTGAGGACGGAGCCGGAGATGTCGCCGCTGACGCGAAGGCGGCAGAAATTGCGATCCGGTCCGTCGAACATCACGTCGAGTCGGCCGGTGGTCGCGCCGTCGCTCGTGGTGACCGTTCCCCACCGCACCCGCCCGGTGGAAGCGCCGCGCGTCCACAACTCTTCCCCCTCCAGCTGGACGATCGGCGTCCACTCGGCGATCGGGGTCCGGTCCCAGTTGCAGACGACGGAGAGCACGTCGACCGGGTCGCGGTCGCCGAGACAGCTCACCCCACCGACCTCGACCGGCTGATCGAAGGAGATGAAGTTCTTGTTCTCGTCGGCGTACAGGCAGGTGTTGAGTTCCTGGTAACCGACGGCGCCGGGCGCGACCGGCAGCAGGTTCGGGAAGGTCTCGGCAACGAGGGCGGCCGCACCCCAGGCCGACGAATTCGTGGTCACCCTGGTGGGGGCGCTCTCGGCCGACTCCGCCGAATCGCCGCGCCCGATGCCGACCGCCAGCGAAACACCTACCGCGACAACCGCGATCGCCGCACCGGCCAGAATTCCGCGACGGCGCACCGAACCGGTCTCGGTTCCGCCGCCGATCCCGGCCGGCAACGCCGCGTGCGCGGCCGCGGCCAGCGCACCGCAGCTCTGATAGCGGTCCGCGGGATCCTTGGCCAGCGCCGTGGCGAGGACCGAGTCCAATCCCGCTGGTACCCGGCGGTTTTCGACAGACGCCAGGGGCGGCTCGGCGTAGAGGTGCGCGTACATCACCGCCGCCGGGCTGTCGCGCGGATACGGCACCGTCCCGGTGAGCAGCTGATACAGCGTGCAACCGAGCGAGTACACATCGGCCCGATGATCGACCGCGTCGCCGCTGATCAGCTCGGGCGCCGCATAGGCCAGCGTCGCGGAGAATCCCGTGCCCTCGGACAGGGTGCCCGCACCGTCCGCGGTGCGCGCGATACCGAAGTCGGTGACCAGCACCCGATCCGGTTGCCCCGGTTCTTCGGCGAGCAGCAGATTCGCGGGCTTCACGTCACGATGCTGCAAGCCGACCCGATGGATCTCGTCGAGCCCGTTGGCGGCCTCGGTCAGGATCCGCAGCGCGCGCTCGACCGGGACCGCCGCGTCGCGCCGGATCAGTTCGGCGACATCGCCACCGTCGACGTACTGCATCGCGATCCACAGGCGGCCGTCGTGCTCACCCCGGTCACGCACCGCGACCACATTCGGATGCTGCAGCCGCACCGCGACTTCGGCCTCGCGCAGGAACCGCGCCCGGAACTCCGCGTCACCGGCGTGCCGGTCGGACAGGATCTTCAGCGCGTCGTGCCGCGGCAGGCGGGGATGCCGCGCCAGATACACCTCACCCATGCCGCCCGCGCCGAGCCGGCGCTCGATGCGGTACCCGGCGAAATCCATGCCGTCAGAAGGGTGCATCAGGCCACCACCGGTCATACAGTTCCTGCCCCGTGCCCGCACCGACCACGACGACCATGCAGAAGTTGCGTGTCGGCTCGTCGAAAGACAGTCCGAGGACGCCGCGCTGCCCCATGGACGCCGTCATGGTCGACCATTTCACGCGGCCGCGCCCGGACGCGCGTTCCCAGCGCTGATCGCCGAGGACGACGACCCCTTCCTCGTCCACCAGGTGATAGGTGCTGCGGTTCGCCGAACACTGCACGTCCACATCCCGGATCGGGTTCTGGTTGCCGGTGCACCGGATGTGCGCGACATGATCCGGGGCCCGGTCGAGGTCGGCGGCCTCGCCGGTGCCGTCGACGATGGCGGCGCACCGGATGCCCTGATGCCCGGTCCGGGTGGGCGTCGCGGGGAGCAGCTGTGGCAACGCGTCGACAACGAAGGCGTATCTGCCCCAGGTCAATCCGGCCCGGCCGGTCGGCGCAGGAGGACTTGCCGTGGAATCGCTCGAATCGCGGGTGGCCACTACGACACCCGCGATCGCCACCACCAGGGTGACGGCCACCGCGGCGGCGACGGTGTACCACCGTGCGCGGCGTGCCGGCTTCGGCGCCGGTACACGGACTGTGGTCCGCGGCGGCTCGGCCGGTGCGGGAATGTCGGCCGCCCGGACCGCGAAAGCCGTCTGATCCACCGGTTGTCCGAAGGCGCTCGCTGTCGCCGCCGCCAATGCCCCGCAGGACGAATAGCGCTCGTCCGGGTTCTTCGCCATGGCGCGCGCGATCACCGCATCGATGGCGGGTGGCAGATCCGGCCGCAGCGCGCCTGCGCTCGGTGGTGGCTCCAGCAGATGCGCCTGCATGACCGCGACCACCGAATCGCGGGGGAACGGTTTGGCGCCGGTGAGCAGTTCGAACAGCGTGCAGCCGAGGGCGTAGACGTCGGCGCGGTGATCCACCTGCCGGTCGGCCAGCATTTCCGGCGCGGCATAGGCGAGCGTCGCCACGACGGTCCCCACCTCGGTGAGCGCGGTCCCGTCGCCCGCCGCCCTGGCGATCCCGAAATCGGCGACCAGTACGCGATCAGGCATGTCGTCGAGCTGTTCGATCAGGATGTTCGCCGGTTTGACGTCCCGGTGCAGCATGCCGGATCGGTGCGCCTCGTCCAGGCCACGCGCCGTCTCGGTGACGATGTGCACCGCGCGCTGCGGCGGCAACGCGCCGTCGCGGCGGAGCAGACCGGCCGCGTCGACACCGTTCACGAACTCCATCGCGATCCAGAGCTGACCGTGCTCGACACCGCGGTCGTGTACCGCGACGATGTTCGGATGATCCAGCCGGGCGGCCAGTTCCGCCTCGCGCAGGAAACGGGCCCGGAATTCGTCGGCGGCGCCGGAGTTCTCGGGCAGGACCTTCACCGCGTCCCGGCGCGGCAGGCGCGGATGCCGGGCGACATACACCGTGCCCATACCGCCGCGTCCGAGCACCCGCTCGATCTCGTATCCTGCGAAAAAGGTTCCGGTGGTGAGTGTTTCGACCATTCATCTACTCGCTGTTCACCAGCAGCGCGTACTGCGCCGCAGCTCGTTGCTGCACATCCCGGTAGTCCCGGCTGAAAACCAGTGCGACATAACGTCCGTGCCTGAGCAGGCAGCCGAACTGGTTCATCGACGCGGTGGACTTCAGCGACTCCGTGCAACGGACGTCGACGAGACCGGTCGGTGCCGCGACGTCCACCCGACCCTCGGCGGTGGTGAGACGTGCGAAGAACTTGGTCGCCGTCGCCGCGTCGGCGAAGCGCATGAGCCGGTCGAAACGATTGAGGCCGAGCAGTTCGATCCGCTCTGCGGAGGGCCCGTTGAAGCGTTCGGTCCCGCGCGGCCCGTACACGAGGCCGCGAGCCTGCACCAGGCTGTTCCAGCCCGCGTTCTCGCCGAAGTCGCCCAGAATCACCACCGGGAACGGCCAGCGCCCCGGCGCTTCCGGGACCATCCGGCCCAGCATGCCGTCGCGATCCAGCGCCAGGTCGGCGAATTTCTCGGGCTGGGTCACCGCGAAATCGCGGAGCAATGGCAGCTGTACGTCGAAAGTCTTGCGCGCCATCGAGACCAGGGCGTCGTGATCGGGGGAGATGTGTCCGGCGAGCACGCTCACCACGAACGAATCCCGCGCCACCGTGGCCGCGATGGTCGGTTCCGTCGGACGCCAATGACCGCGTGCGGTCGGGTGTTCGGGAATCGTGACGGCGACATTGCCTGCGGCCAGGGCGGCGTCGACGGAGTCGATCTCCATGGCTGCCCGCTGTGCCGCGGCGGAATCCGGGAATCGCAACAGGATGACCTGGAGCAGCCTGCCGCCACCGATCGCGACCTGGCCCGGTGTATCGGTGGAGCCCACGCTGAAACCGGCGAGCATGCCGTGCCGTTCGAGGACGGCGCGGACCGGATTGGCCAGCAGCGCAGCCGCTTTCGCTGCGGTCGGCAGGGGGACAGCCCGGGAGGTGAGCCCGTATCGCAGGGCCGGATCCACGTCGGCGGGATTGGCCATGACCTCCGCCATCCGCACCGACTCGAGGACCCGGCCGTGATAGTCGCTGCCGTGCGCGGGCGCGAGCAGCGGCGTGCGGCTGTACGGGCCGACATCGAGTGCGGCGGGGTCGGGCACGGGAGCCGGATCGCCCGCCACCGTGCAGCCCGAGGTCACCGCCAGCACCACACCCAGCGCCAGGAGCATGCGCACGAGCTTCACAACGGGGCCTCCGTCCACCAGCGTGCCCGCAGATCCGCGCCCGACGGCGCCCCGGTGACGACGATGTAGCAGAAATCGTGTCCCGGATCGTCGAAGTACAGCCGCAGGTACCCGACTTCCGCGGACATATAGCCGAGGTAGGTTCCCCAGTGCAGCGTGCCCGCGCCAGAAGGGCGAGTCCACTGCTCGTCGCCCTCGGCACGATCGAAGGTGACCGGCGGGGCGATCGGGGAACGGTCCGCGTTGCACACCACTTCGACCGTCTGGACGGGTTCCCGATTGCCGTTGCAGACGACCCGTCCGGTCGGGACGAGGACATCGACCGAGACGTCCCGCATGTTCTCGTCGATCGGCCGGCAACCCCAGATCTCCTGGTAGCCGGTGCCGAACTGCGAGGCGGGCAGCAGCGTGGGAAAAGCCTGCGCGAGATAGGTATACGCGCCCCACGACACCGCGTCCACGTTGGTCTGCGGGCCGAGCGTGGTCGCGTTCGGCGAGGATCCGGAACCGTCGCGGCCCAAGCCGACCGCCGCCGTCGTCGCCGCGATCAGCGCGACAGCCAGCGCGGATCCGATCAACAGCCGACGCCGCCGGGTAGCCGGGCGCGGCAGCCGCGGCGCCGCCCCGAGCCGGACCGTCGACTGCGCCGCCGCGTGTACCGCGGCAGCCAGCGCGCCGCAGCTCGCAAACCGGTCGGCGGGATTCTTGGCGAGCGCGGTGGCGATCACCTCGTCGAATCCCGGTGGCGCACCCGCGCTTTCCGGTGGGGGAGGGGGCTCGTTCAGGTGCGCGTACATCACCGCGGCCGGGGTGTCGCGGGCGAACGGCACCGACCCCGTCAGCAGCTCGTACAGCACACAGCCGAGCGCGTACACGTCGGTCCGGTGATCCACCGGCCCACCGCTGATCTGCTCCGGCGCGGCGTAGGCCGGCGTCGCGCTGAGCCCGCCACCGGTCGACATCGTGGGTTCGTCGGTGGGCCTGGCGATGCCGAAATCGGTGACCAGCACCCGGTCCTGGCGGCCGTCCTGCTCGGCGACCAGGATGTTGGCCGGCTTCACATCCCGGTGCAGCAGGCCCTTACGGTGCAGCGTGTCCAGGCCTTTGGCGACCTCGGTGACGATCCTGACCACCCGGTCCAGCGGCAGCGCCGCGGGTCCGCGCCGGATCAGCTGCGCGAGGTCGACGCCGTCGACATACTGCATCGCGATCCACAACCGGCCGTCGTGCTGGCCGCGGTCGCGCACCGCGACCAGATTGGGATGGTGCAGCCGCGCCGCGATCGTGGCCTCGCGCAGGAAGCGCGCGCGGAAGACCGGATCGCCGGTGTGCCCGTCGGCCAGGATCTTCAGCGCGTCCTTGCGGGGCAGTCGTGGATGCTGGGCGAGAAACACCGTGCCCATGCCACCCATACCGAGGCGTCGTTCTATCCGATACCCGGCGAAATCCATGCCATCAGTGACAGTCAACCGCACTGCCTTCCCCGACCGAACAGCACCGGGACCCTTCCGGCGCGTGCCGGCCGTCCTCCGCGAGGTCATGCGATGAGGCGCAACCGTTTCGGATCGGAGCAGCCGACGGGGGCGACTATAACCCTTCCACGCCTCTCTATAGCGTAGGTATACATCGTTGACACCGCGGGGATCGCGGCGAAGACTTGGTGGCACACCGAGGCCTGCGGAAGAAGTTCCACCATGCCGGACAATACCGTCTCCGGACAGTCCTACGACAACGCGTCCACGGCCGTCACCCGGGTGGCTCAGAACAGTGTCTTCGAACGATTCGCCCGCGCGGGCTTCGTCATGAGCGGCATCGTGCACCTGCTCATCGGTTATATCGCCATCCGGATCGCGCTCGGCGGCGCAGGGGGAACCACCGACCAATCCGGGGCCATGGCGGAGCTGGCAGCCAAGCCAGGTGGTGTCTTCGCGCTCTGGGTGGGTGTTGTCGCGTTCTCGCTGATGGCGCTGTGGCGATTCGCCGAAGCGGCCCTGGGCAGCTCGTCCGAACCCGAGGCCGACAGCAAGAAATCCGAAGCCTTCAACCGGGTCAAGGCATTCTCCCTGGCCGTCGTCTATCTGGCCTTCGCATTCTCCGCCTTCGGATTCGCCCGGGGCGGTGGTTCGTCCAGCAGCGAGCAGAGCACGGGGATCACCGCTCGCATGATGCAATCCACGGCGGGCACGATCGCCCTCGTCGCCGCCGGGCTGACCATCATCGCGATCGGCGGCTATCACGTCTACAAGGGCGCGACGCAGAGCTTCCTCGACGACCTGAAAGGCCCGACCAGCGACCTTGTCCGCCGGCTGGGCACGGTCGGCTACATCGCGAAAGGGCTGGCCATCGCCGCCATCGGACTGTTGGTGATCGTCGCGGTCAGCCGATCCGAACCCGGGGAAGCCACCGGTCTCGACGGCGCGTTCAAAACCCTCGGGGCGCAACCCTTCGGAGCGGCGCTGCTGATCGCGGCGGGTCTGGGGATCATCACCTATGGCTTCTACAGTTTCGCCATGGCGCGCTACATCAAGATGTAGTCGTCACGGTGGTCGACACTCCGAACCCGAGTGCCGCGGTCGAAAGACCCACGGCTACTAGTCTTTCTGTCCATGGGGTCGACCAGCGGAAAGGCCGTGAATGCACCGGGCGCGAATTCCGCGGAGCGGTTATCGAACATGGTGGGGTGCAGCTATCGCGCCGAGGACGTCTACGTGGTGGGGCGGGAGAAGATCCGCGAGTTCGCGCGCGCTGTCCAGGACACGCACCCGGTGCACTGGTCGGAATCCGCGGGCGTGGAGTACGGCTACGGCGGGCTGATCGCACCGCTGACGTTCTTCTCCATTCCGGCCTTCCGGGCTCAGCTCGCGATGTTCGACGCTGTCGCCGGTGGCTACGACCTGAGCCAGATCATGCAAACCGATCAGGTGATCAACTACTACAAGCCGGTTCGTCCCGGTGACATCTTGTCCTTCGACGTCGGCCTCGAGTCGTTCCGCCAAGCCTTCGGCGGCGAACTCTTCGAGTTCAAGACGGTGATCACCGACCAGCACGGCAAGACGGCGATCATCTCGCGGACGAGTTTCGTCGGTCGATCCGCGGCCGCCGCGAGCGCGACTCCGTTCGGCGACAAGCTGGTGACGCAGGGTTTTCGCGACATCCGGTCGGCGACCGGCCTGGCGCTACGAGCATCCGATGAATCGCGCCCGGAGACCCTGCCGCAAGTCGAGCCAGGCGCGGGCAGCCACGCGCTCGCCTTCGAGACCATCTCGGTGGGCGACCAACTCCCATCGCGGCTCATCTCACTCACCCCCGGCGACCTGGTCAACTACGCCGGCGTGGCCGGGGACCCGAACCCCATCCACTGGCACGCCGAAGCGGCACACGCGGTGAACCTGGAAGCACCGGTCGCGCACGGCATGCTGACGATCGGCCTCGGCGCGGGATACCTCACCTCGTGGCTCGGTGATCCCGGTGCCGTCATCGAATGCGCGGTCAGGTTCACCAGCCCGGTCTACGTCACGAGCGCGGGCGCGTCCATCGAGTTCTCGGGAACAGTGAAGTCTGTCGATCCGCAACTCCGGACAGCCGTCCTGGCCATCACCGCCAAGTGCGAGGGACGCAGGATCTTCGGCCGCGCGACGGCCACAGTCCGCCTGCCCGCGGCGTGACGACCTCGCCAGGTACACAGACCGGGTTCATTTCGCATCCCCGGGACGAACCTGGCTCGCGTCCCGCATGTGCTCCGAATATGCTGTACTTCGTGTCGAATCTGCGGATCAGTGAAGTAGCTGCCTTGATGGGTGTCAGTGATGACACGGTGCGCCGGTATATCGACCAGGGCCGGCTCACGGCGATTCAGCTCGACAGCGGCCGCAAGGGTGTGGACGGGCGGGAGCTGGCGGAGTTTCTGCGGGAGGGCGCGGAGGCGCCCGATCCGGGAACCACCGTCGCGAGCTCGGCGCGGAACCGGATGCGCGGGATCGTCACGCGGATCGTGAAGGACACCGTGATGGCTCAGGTCGAGATGCAGGCCGGGCCGTTCCGCCTGGTGTCGCTGATGAGTCGCGATTCGGTCGACGAGCTCGGTCTCGAGGTCGGCAGTGTCGCGGTGGCCTCGGTCAAGTCGACTCATGTTGTTGTGGATATCCCGGAGATCTGATGAGGTTGAACATGATTCGTACAGTGCGCGCGGTCGCGGTGGTCGGTGCGGTGGCGCTGGCCGCGGTCGGCTGTGGGACCGACAAGGCCGACGAACCGGTAGCGGCGGGGGACAAGGTCACCGGCACTGTCACCGTCTTCGCCGCGGCGTCGCTGACCGAGACCTTCACCGAGCTGGGCAAGCAGTTCGAGGCGGCGCATCCCGGGGTGAAGGTGGTCTACAACTTCGGTGGCAGTTCGGCGCTGGCCGAGCAGATCAAGCAGGGCGCGCCCGCGGATGTGTTCGCCTCGGCCGCGCCGAAGAACATGCAGCAGGTCGTCGACGCCGGTGAAGTGACCGCGAAGCCGGTGATCTTCGTGCGTAACCGCCTCGAGATCGTGGTGCCCGCGGGCAATCCCGGCCACATCACCGGTCTGGCGGACTTCGGCAAGGCCGAGCCCAAGATCGCGCTGTGCGCCGAGCAGGTCCCCTGCGGTGCCGCGGCGAAGACCGTGTTCGAAGCCGCGGGTGTCAGCCCGCAGCCCGACACCCGCGAATCCGATGTGAAGGCCGTGCTGACGAAGGTGACGCTCGGTGAGGTCGACGCCGCGCTGGTCTACCGCACCGATGTGCAGGCCGCGGGGTCCAAGGTGGAGGGCATCGACTTCCCCGAGTCGGGCAAGGCCGTCAACGATTACCCGGTCGCGCCGCTGGCCAAGGCGCCCAATGCCGCTGCCGCCGCCGCGTTCGTGGAGTTCGTCGGCTCGGACCAGGCCCGTGCGGTCTTCACCAAGGCGGGATTCGACAACCCGTGACACGGGTCGCACGACGGCGGGCGGCAACGGGGCGGCGTCCGCTGATCCTGATGGTGCCCGCCGTCTGCGGTGTGGTCTTCCTGACCCTGCCGCTGGTGGGGATGCTGCTGCGCACACCGTGGCGGACGCTGCCCGAGCGGCTGGTCAGTGCCGAGGTCGGGCAGGCGCTGCGACTGTCGCTGGTCTGCGCCACCTCGGCGACCCTGGTGTGTCTGGTGCTCGGTATCCCGCTGGCGTGGTTGCTCGCGCGTGGTGATGTGCCCGGCCTCGGGTTCGTGCGCGCGCTGGTCACGGTGCCGCTGGTGCTGCCACCAGTGGTCGGCGGTGTGGCGTTGCTGCTGGTGCTGGGTCGGCGCGGCCTGGTCGGCCGGTATCTCTACGAGTGGTTCGGGTTCTCGTTGCCGTTCACCACCGCCGGGGTGATCGTGGCCGAGGCGTTCGTCGCAATGCCGTTCCTGGTGATCGCGGTCGAGGGCGCGCTGCGCGGCGCGGATCCGAGGTATGAGGAAGCGGCCGCGACACTCGGTGCGTCGCGGTGGCTGACCTTCCGCCGGGTTACGTTGCCCTCGGTGATGCCCGGCGTGGTGGCGGGTGCGGTGCTGTGCTGGGCCCGCGCGCTCGGCGAGTTCGGCGCGACGATTACCTTCGCCGGAAGTTTTCCCGGCACGACCACGACCATGCCGCTGGCTGTCTACCTCGCCCTGGAAACCGACCCCGAGGACGCGATCGTGCTCAGTGTCGTGCTGCTCGCGGTGTCGGTGGCCGTGCTCGCCGCGCTGCGGGACCGGTGGATACGAGGCCCGCTGTGACCTTGAACGCCGAAATCCGGATCACCCGTGCGTCTTTCGAGCTCGACATCGCCATCGAGGTCGCCCGGGGCGAGGTCGTCGCGCTGCTGGGGCCCAACGGTGCCGGCAAGACCACCGCCCTGCGTGCGCTGGCCGGGCTCACCCCGTTGAACGAAGGGCGGATCGTCCTCGACGACCACGTCTGGGACGCCCCGCCGGACCGATTCGTCCCGGCGGAACGACGTGAAATCGGCGTCGTGTTCCAGGACTATCTGCTGTTCGCGCACATGAGCGCACAGGAGAACGTCGCCTTCGGCCTGCGTGCTCGCGGACAGCGCCGCACCGAGGCGCGCGAACAGGCCGCACGCTGGCTCGAACGAGTCGGCCTCGGTGCCCATCTGCACGCGAAACCCCGTGCGCTGTCGGGCGGTCAGGCACAGCGGGTCGCGCTGGCGCGTGCCCTGGCCACCGACCCGCGGTTGCTGCTGTTGGATGAGCCGCTCGCCGCACTCGACGCGGGCACTCGACTGCAGGTGCGGGCCGACCTGGCCCATCACCTCGCCGACTACCCCGGGCACACCGTCCTGGTCACCCACGATCCCTTCGACGCGATGGTGCTGGCGGACCGGCTGATCATCGTCGAGAACGGCGCCATCGTCCAGGAGGGTGCGCCGACCGACGTCGCCCGCAGGCCGCGGACCGATTATGTCGCCGACCTGGTCGGGCTGAACCTGTATCAGGGCACGGCACAGGGAAACTCGGTCGATCTCGGCGACGGCGCGGTCTTCACCGTCGCCGAACCCGCGCACGGCGCCGTCCACCTCGCCTTCGCTCCCACCGCGGTGAGCCTGTACCCGGAACGCCCCAGTGGCAGTCCACGAAACACCTGGCAGGTCATCGTCACCGGCCTCGAACAGCACGCGCACACCACTCGGGTCCGGCTGTCGGGCGCCCCGGCCGTTCTTGCCGAGGTCACCCCCGCCACCGTCGCGGACCTGCGCCTGCACAGCGGCTCCCAGCTGTGGGCATCGGTGAAAGCGACCGAAATCCACACCTATCCGGCGTGATCGACACCGGCCGGAGCCTCGGCCGCCAGGACGTATACTCAGGCCTTCGCGCCTGAGCGCAGCGGCGTGGTCCTCAGTCGCAGAGCGCGTCACTGACCAGGTCGGCGGCTCTTGCTTCCTGCTCGATCATCTTCTCGGGCAGGGCCGTGGTCTGTGAGATGACGATGCTGCGTTTCCCGTCAGGGGTGACTCCGTCGCTGGTGATGAATCCGGCGTCGCCGCCACCGTGGCTCCAGTATTCGCCGCCGCAGGCGAGCGGGCGCTTGACCAGGCCAAGGCCGTATCGACCACCAGGCCAGAGCATCTCGACCTTCTCATCGATCTCGACGGTCGTCTGCATGTGCTCCAGCTCTGCGGGCCGCAGCAGTCTGCCGCCGAGCAATGCTCGGTAGAAGGTGTTCATGTCGGCGGTGGTGGAGATCAGATTCTCGGCGCCGTCCAGGATTTCGGTGGTGTCGACGAACTCGCTGCTGCCGGCGAACACCGAGTAGGCGCGCGCATGCGGGTCGGGCAGGGTGGTGCTCTGGCCCGGCCACACCGAATGCCGCATGTCCAGCGGCCGGAAGATCCGATGGTCGATCTCGGCTTGCCAGCTGTTGCCGGTGATCTTCTCGATGACGGCCTCGGCGAGAAGGAAGTTCGTATTCGAATAAGCCCACCCCGCACCGGGTTCGAAAGCGGGAGCCATCGCCATGGCCCGCTTGATCAACTCGTCCCGGGAGTATGAGTCGAATCGGTGTTGCAGATACTGCTCTTTCGAATCGAAGCCGGGGTAGTCGTCCAGCAGCCCGCTGGTGTTCTGGAGCAGTTGGCGGATCGTGATCCTTCGGCCATCGATCTCGTGCCCCGCTCCGGTCCCCGTGACGACCCCGGGCAGATGCTTCTCCACGCTGTCGTCGAGGGACAACTTCCCTTCGCCGACGAGTTGAAGAATCACCGTGGCGACGATGGGCTTGGTGGCGCTGGCAATCCGGAAGTACCCGTTGCCCGGCACCGGCCGATTCGTCCCGACCTCGGCCGCGCCGCTGACGACGACCGAACTCCGGCCCGTGCTGTCCACCGCGCCGGCCTGCGCTCCGCTGCCGCCGAGCGCCGTAATCGCATCCAGTCCTCGCTGGAGATCGGCCCAACTATCGCCAGGCGACGGCGCGCACGCCGGAACACAGAACACCAAGGCCGTGACCAAAGCCGCAGCGCCGCAACTCAACAGACGATGACGAGCCACAGGGCGCCGTCGTTCCTCCCCAACGAACACAGTTCTCTCCTGACGTCACTCATGACGCTAGTGCCTCGTTCGGGACAGTGATGCGGCAATCGGTGCCGAGGTGACACCTCGGCACCGATTGCCGCGGACGGAACCCGCGTGCGGCTGCCCCAACCCCGCGGCCGTCAGGCGGCGTCGAGGGCGGCGGCGATCTTGCGGGCCATCGCTGCCACAGCCGGGGTGGGCTGACCACTGTCGGCCTGGGTGGCGGCCTCGACGGCGACCAGGACCGTGTCGCGGAAGTTGCCTGCTTCGGCCGGGTCCTGCTCGGCGAGCAGGCGCACGGCCGCGGTCAGGCTCGGCAGCACCTGGTCGGCGAGTGCGGCGACGGACTTGCCGGGCAGGTGGATGTCCTTGGACTTGGCGGCGAGCACGTGCCCGACCAGACCGGTCGCCGAGGTCAGGGCGATGGAACCGTGCGAGATCCCCTTGTGCGGCGCGCCGGCGGAGGCGATCAGCGAGACGGCGCCGTAGGCGGCGGTGCGCAGGGTGCTCTTGTCCTGGTCGGTCAGGGTGATGGTGGTGGACATGGTGTGTACTCCTCGAAATCGGTTGTGGCACTGACTGTGTCGGTGCCGGCTGTTTTGTTCGATGTACACACTGTGGTCGGGCCGCCTGACACCGAGCTGACACACACCTGACGTCTCCACTGACAGCGGCACCAGGCCTCGCGGCAGCGGCGGTCCGTCTGCTCAGTGCTTGCGGGGCAGGGCGGCGGCGAACGCCACGCCGCGTTCGACCCACTCGCACAGGACCGTGTCGTCGGCGACGAGTTCCGGTGCGACGCGCAGCCAGCCGGTCATTTCGCGGCCGCCCATCGTCATCGGCGCGATCGCCGCGCCGTCGATCAAGTTCTCGCTCTCGGCAGGGTCGACCCGCACGAGCAGACCGCCCTTACCGCTCACCGCGACGGCCATATTGCCGCCGACGAGAAAGGCGAGTCCACCGAACATCTTCTTCTCATCGATGTCACCACGCGGATACACCAGCTCCCTGACCCGCTCGGCAAGCTCCGCGTCATACGCCATGCGCGCCAGTATGCGCCAGGCCACCGACAACCACCTGCGGTACGTTTGTTAGGTAACGCTAACTAATGGAGGTTTCCTTGGCTCGCCCCCGTACCACCCTGACGGTGCTGCGCACCGAACGTCTGTCCCCGCATATGGTGCGCGTGCACTTCCGTGCTGCCGGTCTGGCGGTCGGCGCGTTCACCGATTCGTACGTCAAACTCATCTTCCCGATAGACGGCGTCGAGGTGCTGCGCACCTACACCCTGCGCTTGATCGACCGGGCAGGCGAACAGGTCGCGATCGATTTCGTGTATCACGGCGACGAAGGCATCGCAGGACCGTGGGCAGCGCAGGCAGCCCCGGGTACCACCATCGATGTCTTCGGCCCAGGCGGTGCCTACGCCCCACGCGCCGAGGCGGACTGGCATCTGCTCGCGGGTGACGATTCCGCGCTGCCCGCCATCGCCGCCGCTCTCGAGTCGATGCCGGCGACGGCCGCGGGTATCGCCTTTGTGGAGGTGGCTGGGCCCGAGGACGAGCTCCCTGTCGCCAAGCCTGACGGGGTGGAGCTGACCTGGTTGCATCGAGGCGACCGTGCGCCGGGCGAAGCGCTGGCCGAGGCTGTGCGCGGCGCGGTCTGGCGTGCGGGACAGGTGCAGGTATTCATCCACGGTGAAGCGCACGCTGTCATGCACGATCTGCGCCGCTACATCCGCAGAGAACGGGAGGTTTCCGCCGAGTGGGCCGCATCGATCTCCGGTTACTGGCGGCGGGGCCGGACCGAAGAGGGTTTCCGGGAATGGAGGGCGGATCTGGCCACCC
This sequence comes from Nocardia sp. NPDC055029, assembly GCF_053608525.1. Taxonomy (NCBI): domain Bacteria; kingdom Bacillati; phylum Actinomycetota; class Actinomycetes; order Mycobacteriales; family Nocardiaceae; genus Nocardia; species Nocardia sp. NPDC055029. The sequence continues at coordinate 76,361 of NZ_JBSGVQ010000021.1, read as the reverse complement.
GCGAGTCCGCGCCCACGTCCAACTGACCGGCCGTACATCACTTGTTCCACTGGGGAGGTCCCTAGCCGGTCCGTGCCGGGTCTCAGCATCGATCGGCAGGAAACCGTGGACGTGCCCCTACCTGCGGTGGGAAGCTCGAAGGAGCCGGGTCCCTAATCCGAGGGAGCGTGCGACATGGTGGACCGGACGAACGGGGCGCAGCGACCGGAGAGCATCCGGAACGTGGCGCTGGTTGGCTGCAGCGGTGCGGGGAAGACGACGCTGGTGGAGGCGCTGGCGTTGGCGACCGGGACGGTGAACCGGGCAGGCCGGGTGGAGGACGGGACATCGCTGTCGGACTACGACGAGGTCGAACGGCGACAGCACAGATCTGTGCAGGTGTCGGTGGTCCCGGTGCTGTGGGGCGGGGTGAAGATCAATCTGATCGATACGCCGGGATGCCCGGATTTCGTCGGTGAACTGCGGGCCGGGTTGCGGGCGGCGGACGCGGCACTTTTCCTGGTGTCGGCGGCCGACGGAGTGGAGGGTGTGGCGGGGGCGACGCGACAACTGTGGGCCGAATGCGCGCGGGTGGGGATGCCGCGGGCGATCGTGATGACACATCTGGACACGGCGCGGGCGGAATACGCGGAACTGGTGCAGACCTGTCAGGCGCTGCTGACCGACGGAGCGAGCGATACCGTGCTGCCCCTGCACCTGCCCGTCTACGGGCCGAAGAGCCCCGACGGGCACCGGCCCGCGATCGGACTGCTGGAACTGCTCGAGCGGCGGGCGGCCGACTATCGCAGCGGGAAACGAGAGCGCACCGAACCTTCCGCGGAACAGCTCGCGGAGATCGACCCGGCCCGCGATCGGTTGATCGAGGCGATCATCGCCGAGAGCGAAGACGAAACGCTGATGGACCGGTACCTCGACGGCGAACCCGTCGAACTCGACACCCTGGTCGACGACCTGGAACGAGCCGTGGCGCGCGGAAGCTTCCACCCGGTGCTGTTCGCGGCACCGGCGGCCGAGGACGCGGAGCAGGGCCTCGGCACGCTCGAACTGCTGGAACTGGTCACGGCCGGGTTCCCGACACCGATCGAACACCCGCTGTCGGCCGTGCCGCGCGGCGACGGCGCCGCGCCCACCGCGCTGCGCTGCGATCCGGCGGGGGAACTCGCCGCGGAGGTCATCCGGACCTCGTCCGACCCGTATGTGGGACGGGTATCGCTGGTGCGGGTGTTCTCCGGCACGCTGCACAGCGATCACACCGTCCACGTCTGCGGACCGGAGCACGATGCCGACGACCGGGTCGGCGGAGTCACCGCGCCGTTGGGGAAACAACAGCGGACGCTGACCGAGGCCGTCGCCGGCGATATCGCGTTCGTGAGCAAACTCGGCCACGCGGAAACCGGCGACACCCTCTCCGGCACCGGGCAACCCCTGCTGATCGAGCCGTGGCAGCTGCCGGAACCCCTGCTGCCCGTGGCTATCCGGGCGCAAGGGAAGTCCGATGAGGACAAGCTCTCGCAGAGCCTGACCCGGCTCGTCGCCGAGGATCCGACCCTGCGGCTGGAACACAACGAACACACCCATCAGCTGGTGCTGTGGTGTCTGGGGGAAGCCCACCGGGATGTCGCGCTGGAACGGTTGCGCGGGCGGTTCGGGGTGCGGGTGGACGTGGAACCGTATCGGGTGGCGTTACGGGAGACGCTCGCCGCCGCGGCCGAGGGGCGCGGCAGGCTGGTGAAGCAGTCCGGCGGGCATGGGCAGTACGCGGTGTGCCAGATCCAGGTGGAACCGCTGCCTGCGGGGACGGGATTCGAGTTCGTCGACCGGGTGGTCGGTGGGGTGGTGCCGCGGCAGTTCATCGGATCGGTGGAGAAAGGGGCGAGGGCGCAGGCCGTGCGCGGGGTCACTCCCGGATATCCGCTGGTGGATGTGCGGGTGACACTGGTGGAGGGGAAAGCGCACTCGGTGGACTCCTCCGACGCCGCCTTCCAGACCGCGGGTGCCCTCGCTCTTCGCGACGCGGCGGACGCGTCAGGGACCCTGCTGCTCGAACCGGTTGCCGCGGTGCGGGTCACGGTCCCCGACGACCATCTGGGCGCCGTCCTCGGCGACCTGTCCACCCGGCGCGGCCGCATTCTCGGCACCGAACCGGCCGAGACCGGCCGCACCCAGATCCGGGCCGAGGTACCCGAACTCGAACTGAGCAGGTATGTCATCGACCTGCGATCGCTCACCCACGGGGCGGGGTCGTTCGCCCGCGGGTATCTACGGCACGAGCCGATGCCGGCCGCCGTCGCCGAACGGGCACGCAAGGAAAGCGCCGGGGCGTCGGCCTGAATCACCGGGCCCTGAAGGTGGTCCGGATCTGTGGCCGGCGGGTACGAGCCGGCCGGACACGAGGATGTCGTGCAACTGGATCGTTGCGTACCTGCCCTGATGGCGTGACGCGGCAGGCATCGAGTAGAACGGGGTCCATGGTCGAACGCGAGCACAACCTGGATAGCGACTCGCCCCCCGAGCCGCGGCGGCGGACCGGCGGGCGCTCGGCCCGGGTGCGCGAAGCCGTGCTCGCGGCGGCGCTGGATCAGGTCGCCGAACACGGCATCGAGGGATTGGCGATCGGTGATATCGCGGCCCGCGCCGGGGTCGCCGAGACAACGATCTACCGACGCTGGGGCACCCGCACCGCACTGCTCGCCGACGCCGTCACCGAACTCGCGGCCGTGGGCAACCCGACACCAGACACCGGAAGGCTGCGATCGGACCTGCGGCAACTCGCCGACCAGATCTCGCACCTGATCTCGCGCCCCGGCATCGCCAGGTTGCTCGGCACGGCCATCGCGCTGTCGGTCGACCCCGACGTCGCCACCGCCCGTCACCGCTTCTGGGACGACCGCTTCGAACGCACCGCACCCGTCATCGACAAGGCGGTCGAACGCGGTGAACTCCCCGCGGGCACCGACCCGCGCGAGGTCATCGAAACCCTCTCCGCCCCACTCTATTTCCGGTTGATGGTCACCGACCTGCCCCTGGACGACACTTTCGTCACCCGCTGCATCGACCAAACCATCGCCCTGTACAGAAAGACGGGCTGACCCGGACCACCGCGACGCCCGGTGGGAACGGGCGGTTGTCCGCACTGCCTGCGCCGGCTCCTCGCAACGCCGAGCGACACGGCGATGGCCGCGACGAAGGGTTTTCAGGCGGTCGGAACCCGCGGCAAGGTCCCGATCGGGTGATCGAGACCTTGCCGAGGATCACACAGTACGGAGCTGGATCAGCCGGCTATAGGGATGTCGATACCCGCTGCGCCGTGGACGGCGGACAGGGTCACCACGGTGTCGGGTTCGGTTTCGCCCGCGTACAGGGGGTCCTCGGTAGCCAGGATGACGGCGAGCTGGTGGCCGACGGGGACTCGATAGTCGGTGGCCTGCAAGCGCAGATCGACCGTGGTGGGATGTTTCGGTTCGGCGGTGCGCACCGTGGCCGCGGCATGGGTGATGATCTTCAGATTGCCGGTGACCACGTCGAGATCGAACAAGTAGGCGACCACGGTGACGGCATGGGTGGTGGGAGTCGCCGTCACACGAATCCGTGGGATACCCGCGATGTGGTGGGGCGACGGAAGCGGAGCGCTCGTCCACACCGCGCTGGTGGATCGATCGACCTCGGCGAACCTGTGACGCACGGGCATGAGCAGCCGCTCACGGAAGCCGTCCATGACCAGTTGGTTCACGGCGCGGACCTGCGGGTCACCGGAACGGATGGTCTGGCTGAAGTCCGAGGGCGGGTCGAGAACCAGTGCACCATCGGTGGATCCACTCGCGGGTGCGGCGAAATGGTAGGTGCGGATCGGGTTGGACGACCAGCTTTCCAGGCCGGCGAAGGAGGACACGGTGAAGCTATGCATGGTCTCGGTGTGCACGGCACCATCGCTGTCGATGCCGTTGTCGACACCCTTGAGATAGTGGTCCAGCCAGTCGTAGGCGGCCTCGGAGGTGCGAGTGTAGACACCGAGCAGCAAGCCCGGAACCTCCACTGCCCCATGGTCTCCGATCGCCAGATCCAAGCGCTTGGGGCCGGGGAACTCGGCGAAATAGCTCAGCAGCTGGTTCTGGGGAAAGATGGTCTCGTGCCAGTAGCTGGTGAAGAAGGTCGGCACGGGACGGCGTTCATCCGGGATGTGAGCCGGCGAGCGCCGTCGCGCGTAGTCCAGCACACCCTCGATATCGGTGTTCGTCCGGAAGTCCTCGAGTATCTTCACCAGCTCGGCGCTGGGCTTCTCGCTGATCGCGCCCAGGGCTTCGGCGGCGAGGATGTGGCGGGTCTCGTTGTCGTACAGCGCTTCGCCGAGATCAGCCCAAGTGCTCAGGGCGACCACTGCTTTCACGCGCTGATCGGACTGGGCCACCAGCTGGCTGATGCCTGAACCGTAGGAGATGCCCGCCATGCCGATACGTTCCTGGTCAACCTCGATCTCCGGTTGCGCGAGCGCCCAGGTGATCACTTGCGAGCCGTCCGCGACGTCTTCGGGACCGGCCACTGTCAGCTCACCACCGGACCCGGGCAGGCCGCGCTCGGTGTAGGCGACGACGGCGTAGCCGCGCATGAGCAGCCTGATCAGCGCCCCGGAGTACATTTTCCAGCCCGTGGGGTCCAGGCCGGCGGGAAGTACGACGAGTGGATGCGGGCCGCCGCTGGTCGGCCAGGCGGCCATGGCGTCGAGCAGTTCGCCGTCGTGGCCGGGAATCTGCACCTGAGTGAACCGGCACCGAGCGCGGACGGCGGCGATGTCGTCGATCAGGTATTCGGGGACGCCGGTCGCGTTCCCGGTGAGCAGATCATCAACGACGGCGAGTGCGGCGACTTCCTGATCGGGAGCGAGTAGGCGCAAGCGGTCAGGGCGAGCTTCTGGCATGGCGATCTCCTGTCGAATTGGTGTATTTCGGAGCAGCAGAACAGCTGTGCGACAAGCAAGGGAGCTACTACGGGACGAGACCCAAGCCACCCCCGCTCGCCAGCGATGCTACATCGGTCTCGACAGTTGGTGTGTTCTGTTGCAGCGGTAGATATTTGACATGCGAGAGTGCGAATATATGCGATCTCATTGTGAACACCCGTGTCTGGGTCGAGTGATTCCCAACGGGCCCGGACAGGTGACCAAGCGCCGCTGATTCGAGGCGCGAGAGGGGCTCGCAGGCAGATTCCGGATCGAAGAAGTCCAGGCTTCGTGAATGAGCTGGCCCACGCACGGCAGGCTTCACCGTGTCGCCACGGTGAAGCCTGCCGTGTTCGGTTATGGGTGGGGCAGTCGTCGATCTCCACGCACCGGCTGCCCCGTGTGGACGCTCTAGGAGCTTGCGATGGTGAGCTGCTTGGTCACCCAGAGCACCTCGTTGCCGTCGCCATCGTCGAGCCGGACGCTGACGTTGGCGGTGTGGCCCGCGACGAAGCTGTGGCCGTTCAGGGACGGAACCTGCTGGGTGAGGGTGATGGTCTGCCCGGTGCAGTTCGGGGTGGAGCGGGTCAATCCGAGCGCTCCGGACGCGGGGTCCTCGGCGACCACGGAGAGGGTGCGGACGGGGCCGTTGGCGTCGCAGGCGTACCCGAAGTTGACGCTGACGGTGGTCGAGGAGCTTCCGGCGACGGTGGCGGTGTTGACCTGTGCACTGGTCGCCGCGTAGGCGGGAGCTGCGGCGAGTACGACTCCGGCGATCATCGCGGGAAGTCCGAGCAGGGTGGCGGTGGTGCGGTTCATCTTCGTCCTGTTCCTCGGCGGTTCGGGGCCGATTCGAGGGTGTCGGCCCCGAACAAGCTCTCGGTGAGCAGTCCGGATTGGAAAGGTTATAGATCAGTGAATTCTATTGTCTCGCTGCATGTTTCGCTGAATAGCCTTCGATCCTGAGATCTTGATTCGGGGCATGCGGGCGTCGGCAGGCGGGCCGTTCACACCAGATGTGGAGCCAGGATTCTGCGTCACAGGATCTTCCGGTAGAACACGACACGTTCGCGTTCGGCGAAGCCGAGGGCGGCGTGCATCTCCTGGCCCGTGACGTTGGTCAGAAGAGCGTCGGAACCGAGTTCGGTGCAGCCCTGGTCTCGACCCCACGCCTCCAGCGCCGCGCACAGAGCCCGGGCTACTCCGCTTCGACGGTGGGTGGGGGCGACGTAGAGGCCTTCGAGGAAGGCAACAGGTGAGGTGTCGCATCCGTTGACGTAGTCATGGCGCAGTGTGACCTCGCCGAAGCCGACTGCCGTGCCGCGATCATCGCGGGCGAGAAATGCGGCCGCGCCGCGGGAGTCGTCGTATTGCTCGCCGACGTCGGCACGGTGCTCATCGACAGAGCTGTCGGGCCACAGCTGCGCCCGCAGGGAGGCCAACTCGTCCAGGTCGTCCGCCCCACAGGGATGTATCCGCATGCCCGCACAGTATGCCCGGGCGGACGTACACCGGAAGCGGACCGTGGATGCGTTCCAGTACCGCTCGTTACGCGCGAGGCGGGCGAGCTACGCGCAATGCCGCGCTGCCGAGGCTGCCTGCCAGGGTCGGGGCGGCGTGGCGGCGGGTATTCCACGAGAGCGGCTGGGTGCGACGCAGGTCGGCGAGGATGCGTTCGGCGCATTCCATCGCGCTGTCGGCGGCGAGCTCGGTGCCGACACCGCGCCCGCCCGCGCCGCAGCCGGCGAGGTAGAGGCCATCGATCGGGGTGTCGACGCTCGGCCGGTAGCGGCCGACCTGGTCCGGAGTCTGCGCTGTCGAGATGGCCGGGCCGAACTCCTTGCCGTTCCAGTGCTCCATCCAATGGGTGGTGGTGCGGTCGACGAACAGGGTGTGCGCGTCGAGGCCGGGAACGATCCGGCGCAGCTTGTCGTGGATGGCTTCCTCCCACCTGCGCGCCGGATCTTGCAGCTGTACATCGGTGGTGGGGGCCACCGCGCAGGCGGTGAGCAGCTGGTGTCCGGGAGGCGCCAGATCGGGATCGAAGTTGCTCGGCACCGGGCAGTAGAAGAGCAACGCGTCGGGGATTCTGCCCCCGTACACGTCGGCCATGGCCGAGTTCAACAGGTCGGCGTCGGCATGCAGCAGATCGCCGCTCTCGCCGAAACCGCCGATGAGACAACCGGTGTCCACCAATTTCCGGTCGAGCGCGAACTTCGCCTGCACGGCGATCACCGAGCCCTTGATCGCCTTCGCCGCCTCGACGTACTGCTGCGGCAGCGCACCCGGCTCGCACAGGTACAACGCGGTCGATCGGACACTCGAAGTGGAGATCACCATGTCGGCGTCGAGGACCGTACCGTCCGCCAGTTCGACGCCGCGCGCGGAGCCGTCCTTGCTGACGATCCGCTTGACTTCGGCGTTCGTGCGGATCTCGGCGCCGTGCTCGGTGGCGATGCGGCAGTACGTTTCCGGGATCGCGGAGGACCCCCCCTTCGGATAGGACAGGTTGTTGTCGAGGATCATGCGTTTGAAGCAGTAGATCGCCTCGCCGGCCGAGACCCGCTGCGGTTCGATGACGAAATACAACCCGAGCAGGAAACAGAAGATCGTCGCCAGCCGGGGATTCCGGGTGTACTGGGCGATGAACTCGGTGACGTCACGGTGCAGCCAGCGGTCGGCTTCCTCGTCGCTGATGGTGAGCAGGCGGGTCATCATCCGGACCGTCTGCGCGACTTCCACCGGCGTCAGGCCCATCTCGCGCACCATGCGCGCCGCGAACATCGGGTAGCGGTGGATGCGCGACGGCAAGGGCACCGAGGAATACGGAGCGGGCCCGCCCGCGGCGGGCCAGCGGATCTCGGCGATGTCGCGGGTGGTCCGGAATTCGATCGCGCCGGGTCTGCCCACTCGGGTGAGTACCTGGCCCAGCGGCCCGCGCTCACCGCGGGTGAACATGTGCGTGCCGAAATCGATGCTGAATCCCTGCTTTTCGTACCCCGCGCAGGCGCAACCGAGATGCCGGTTCTTCTCCAGGAGCGTCACTCGCAAGCCGGCGTGGGCCAGCAGTGCGGTCAAGGCGGTGCCGCCGATGCCGGCGCCGATCACGATGGCATGGGGGCGATCGGTGGTCATGTCATGGTTCCTTTCGAAGAGCACGACTACCGTCGGCCTGCGTGCTCGGCGCGCCGGATGCCGTCGTAGGCGCGGGGGTAGTACGAGATGGCGCTGCGGCAGGATCGCGAAGACTGCCCGGATGATCGCCGCGTACACCGCCAGTTCCAGCACATCGCGGCCGGTCCAGTCCAGCCCCAGGTCTCGGCGGACCGGTTCGGGGATGGAGGCGCGGGTCGCGCGATCGGCCACCCGGCGCAGCGGCGGCCACAATGCCTTCCAGGTCGGTCTGCCGAGCGGCCAGCCCGGTGGGGGCGGAGCATCGTGCAGGATTGTGAGCGTGGTGCGTGGCACGATGCCGATTTCGAGTCGGTCGAGCACCATGCGGTCGTAGTAGTCGTAGAAGACGTCCAGATCGCCGGGCATGTCCTGTGGGCGTAGCCCCATGGTCAGGCCGACGTAGCGCCACTCATGAAAGAAGCGGTGGCGCTCGTCCGTCGTGAGCGGTGTGCCGAACAAGTCCTGCATCCGGACGACCGCGTCGAAGATGGTGGCCCACACCCAGCGGTAGGCGTCGGGATCCATCGCGTGGTACTTGCGGCCGTCGGCGGTGACGCCCTTGATGCCGCGATGCGCTTCGCGGACACGACGGCCGGTTTCCTGGGCGTCGAGCCCGTCGTAGACGCAGCCCAGGATGGGCATCAGCGAGGTGAACAGCCGCTTCCAGGGCTGGGTGGCGTAGTACGAATGCTCGTCCACGCCCGCGTTCACGACCGGATGCGCGGTCTGCATGATCAGGCCGCTGACCAGGACCAGCGTCAGTCGACCGTCACCGACCACTCGGTAGGCCACGGTCTCGGTGTCCAGGGGGTGATCGCGGTCGGGAATCGTCGGCGCAGGAAAAGCGCTCGGTGCCGGCCTGGGCTGCGGGCTCACCGTTGAGCTGCTCGCCATCTGTTCCACCTCACTGTAAAACCAGAGTCGTAGGACAAACATAATCAATCTGTCCTATAGGACGGTAACACGAAATTTGTCCTATGGAGTCGCGGGTTCGGTCTCGATTCGCGATAGCCTCGACGGCGTGAACAACAGCGCCTACCCGATCCGTGGGCCCCTCGACGCCACCGCGGAGCGAATCCTGGACGCGGCACTCGTGTGCTTCGGTCGCGATGGGATCCGCCGCACCCGCATGGACGCCGTCGCCGCGGAGGCCGGGCTGGCGCGATCCAGTGTGTACCGCTACTACCGGCAGAAATCCGATCTCATCAACGCCGTCCTCATGCGCGAGCTCGAGCGCTTCCTGGCGGCGTTCGAGCTCGCTACCGGGGATGCGGCCGATCCGATCGCGGTCGCCACCGAGGGTTTCGTCGCCACCATCCGGTTCATCCGCGCGAGCCCGATCCTGAGTCAGCTACTGGTGGCCGACAGTGAAGAGCTGCTGCCGTACCTGACGGTGCGCGGCGGCTCGATCCTCGCCGTTGCGCGCGCGTATCTGCTGCAACGCCTCGTCGAGTTCGCGCCGGAAGACGCTGTGGATTTCGACGCGCGCGAGGAGTTGGCGGAAACCGCTGTGCGACTGGCGATGTCGTTCGTCTTCAATCGCGAGAGTGTGATCGATCTGGACGACGAGGCCGCGTTGCGCCGGTATGCCCGCCGCTGCGTGGCGCCGCTGGCCACACTGATCCTCACTGCGCCCGAACTGTCGTAGACCGTTTCGGGCCCGCGGGCGCCTCGCCGTCCACTCGAACGCGCTGGAACACGGAACGATCTTGCCGCGAGCACAGCCTCATCGAAATCGTGCTGCTGATCAACCAAAACGAGGGACTGGCGGCCACCATCACCGCCCTGCGCATCGGACGAGACCGGTTCCTGTCCGGGTAGCCGAGCAGGACCGCATCAACGCGGCATCGAATGTACGCGGCTCGTCCGCGACGACATCGCCACCCGCATCACGCAACTCGCCGAGCAGATCCGAACGGGGCTGATCGCATCGGCCTGGGCGAATCGGCTGTGCTCAGCGGCGTCGAGAACTGGGCCAGTGCGGAAGTGGCAATGGCGGCAACACCGGTGGGGTAGTCGACTCGTCCCCGGACAGCGGATGAACCTCACCGGTGAGCGCGGACAGCGCACCTGCGACCGGGCTGATCGGCTCGATCACCGGTGATCACCACCCCTGGCATCCAGGGCGAAAAGTGGCACAGCTGCCACTTGTGATTTGCATTCCCACAGGTCAGTGGTGTGGAAGGTTGTTCTCCTCCGTGTGCGAGTGCACTCGAACACGGAGCTCCGAATGTGGCATGCGTGCCACAAATCTGTGCGCGAGAGGGGACTCGCACACGAATAGTGGATCAGAAATCAACAAATCTGTGATCGAGTGCGATCGAATACAAATCGCAGGATCACCGACGGCAGACTAGCATGCCGAAACTTCATCGACGGAGCCGATTGTACAGCCGAGACATCCCAGCTGCAGCCCACACCTGTTCGGCTGCAACAGTGTTGTTTCGTTGTCTCACCAGCTTTGGTAGACGATCGCCCCAGACTCATCCTGGGTCCAGGGCGATCGCCGTTTCGGTCTCCCGGCGTAGCCGCACGTCTGTGATGAGTGGGCGATTTCGGTCAGGACGATGTAGCAGTGGGTTTCTGGGCGGCGGTGATCATCTCGTGCAGTACCTCGTCTGTCGGGGTCGGGGTGAGCCCGAACGCGGCAGTTGTCGCGGAGGAGTCCATCACGAACGGTCGGTTCATCTGGTACCGCATCTCGACCGTCTCGCGGGCTGCGGAATCGAACAGACCTGCCAGTCGCAGCGCTGCTACTGGTAGTGCGCTCACCCGGGCGGGCGGGGCCTCTGCGAGTTCCGCCGTGCGCACGGCGAGAGCACGTACCGAGACCGGCGGTGGTGTCGGTACGTGCCATGGCTTGCCCCACGCGGATTCGTCGGACGCCACCGCGACCAGAGTCCGAGCGACATCGCCGACGTAGGTCCAGCTGTGCGGTGCGTCGAGATCTGCGGTGATCGAGGCCCGGCGCCCGGCCAGGATCCGAGGCAGCACCAGCACCGTGAACGACGACACCACCCCGGCCCCCAGGTAGTCCGACCCGCGCACCTCGACGGTGCGCAGTCGTCCTGCCTCGTGGTCCGCGAGCGCGTCCAACCAGACCTGCGCTCGGACACGTCCTTTCACTGTGTTCGGCCGTAGGGGAGTTTGCTCGGTCATCGGTCCGTCGACGAGGCCGTAGCCGTAGAGGTTTCCGGTGGTCACCAGTACCGCGCCGGTCTCCCTCGCGACGGTTCTCAAAGCTGCGCCCAGCGGCGGCCATTCCTGCGGCCACCGGTGGTAGGCCGGGCCTGCGCAGCTGTACAGCGCCGCAGCGCCTTTGACATGGCGAGCCAGGGCGGCGGCGTCGTTTGCGTCGGTGGCGATCAACTCGATCGACGAGTGCGCAGGCCCACCTCCACGGCGGGTGACCAATCGGACTTGGTGTCCCGCATCGGCCAACAAATGCGCGGTCGCGGTGCCGACCGGACCTGCGCCGACGATGACATGCAATGACATGGGGTTATGCCTCTCGGAAACGTAAAGAGAACAGTGTTTCTGTTTCGGTTCACCGTACTCGGCGAGCTCCGTTCGGGTCAAGAACGATGTTCTTGAATCGACTCAGTGTTCTCAACCGTGCGACACTGGTCCGATGACCGCCAGATCACTACGCTCGCGCGTACGCGAGGAGATGACCGAGGAGATCAAGCGGGTCGCGCGTCGCCACCTCGCCACCCAGGGGGCGGACCTGTCGCTGCGCGCGGTCGCCCGGGAAATGGACATCGTGGCTTCTGCGCTGTACCGGTACTTTCCGAACCGGGACGCGCTGCTGACCGCGCTGATTCTGGAGGCCTATGAGTCGCTGGCGCAGGCCGCGGCTGCCGCCGACGCGGCGGTGGATCGGGTAGACGGTCGTGGCCGCTGGTATGCGGTCTGGCGCGGGGTGCGTGCCTGGGCGCTGGCGCACCCCGCCGAGTACGGACTGCTCTACGGCACGCCGGTCCCGGGGTACAACGCGCCGCCGGACACCGTCACGCCCGCCTCCGCAGTCGTGTTGTTGTTGGTGCGCATCGTCACCGACGCTGATCTGGGACCAGCTTCCGCCTCCACTTCGATGGCTGAGCCGCTCCGCGCCGACCTGCGCCGCCTGATCGACGAGCAGCCCGGAGACCTCGACGAGAACAGGCTCGCCCTGGTCTTCGCTGGCTGGACGCAGTTGTTCGGTCTCGTCAGCTTCGAGGTATTCGGCCGGCTGGATCAGACCGTTACGGCGGTTGCCGACCATTTCGATTACCAGGCGGCGATGATGGCCGACCTGGTCGGCCTGCCGACGCGATCGGTGTGAGCAGGGACGACGGCAGCGTGGCATTCGGGCGCTGGAGCAGGTCCCGGCGGCAACGGATATGGTTGCTCACGAGCGCCTGGTCCAAAACCGTCGCAGTGTGCGACCAGTTCACCGTCGTCGGAAGCTTGCACGCCAACAACTGGCTATCCGATCGGAGCAAACCTGATCGAATCCGTCGCGCTGACCGTATTGGTCTCCAAAGCCGGCCATGAGATTCGACTTGGTTCAAGGTGTGCGCTGAGCCGGTGCGTGGGAGTGCGGCGGCGCGGTTGAGCCTCGCGGGTCGCTCATCGCGCCGGCAGTGTGCGGTGAATGTGGCTCACCGATCGAATCTGCCCGCTGGTTGTGCGACGCATCGGGGAGGAGTGCTGCGCCCTTGTCCCGCTGTGCATCGTTGGGCCGCCTTTGACCGATGCTTGTGCGAGAACGAAGTCGACGATGGCAACGGACACTGCACGGCGTACTGGTTCGTGCAATAGATCATGTCCGGCGTCGGGGAACTCCCGCATCGTGACGGCCGGGTGCCGGGTGCACCAGTTCCTGATCGTGCCGATTGGTGCCCGTCGGTCGTCCTGCCCATGGAGGACAAGCGTCGGTACGTCGGGCGCTGGTACGTCGAGCGTATGAGCTAGTTGAGGTGTTCCGGTGAGGGCTACGCTCGAAATGTGTTTTACGGCTGGGGAACCGGATTGCATCGCGATGAGCGCCGTTCCTGCGCCGAGCGAGTGCCCGACCATGGCCAGCGGAATTGTTGCGTTGCTGGACCGAACGACCGAGATTAGCTGCAAGACCGAGGCGGCGAGATCGTCTACTGGCGGGAGCCCGTTGATCTCGCCTTCGCTCAAGCCGTGACCGATATGGTCGATGCCCCAGACTTCGATGCCATGCCGATTCAGGAACCTGCCGAGTTGGTGGTAGTCCGCGCTCTGCTGCCCAAGACCGTGAAGGAGGATCACTGCCATGCGAGGGCGCGCAACCTGCCAGCGCCGGTAGTGCACCAGCCCGCAGGGTCCATCGAAGAAAGGCACACCAGGAGTGTGCCAGACCTTAGCTTAGGCTTACCTGTGTAGTGGGTCACTCTTTGTGCTGGCGCTCCGACCCGCTGATGTCGCATCTGCGATCCGGTGGCGCCGGGTCGGCGAGGCATCGGCACGCGTCGTTGTTGGAGCAATGGTCTACTGCGGCCCGGCGGATAGCGAGGTGGTGCTAGATGGGAGGAGTCCCGGTGGCGGCCCGGCGGCGAAGTACTCGGCACGAAATGAGTGCCACCAACTGGCCTGTCCGAGTAACCCAGCACGTCGGCTCAACTTCAGTGAAGAGACTAGCCTGGCCACTGCGGGCACGGGCGGCCTTGCCGTAGCTGAGTTCGCCAAGCGTCCCGAGCGTCCGTTCGGCCGAATCGCGGTCGGCGTCATCATGGTCTTGGATGGGGCAGTCCGAGCCAAGACCTGTTCATGGGTCCTGCGGGCAGGGGCCCGGGGCTAATCTGCGGGTGCGTTGATGCTCAACGCTCATCTGAACGAGGCACCTCCATAGCCGTCCGCGAATACCTTGGCTTGCGGCCGGATCCTGTTGGGCACGAGCCTCTTTCGCCAGCTCATGGCCTGCGAGCGCCAGCAGCCGTCGCCGGTGATGGCGACCGCGAATGGGTCGAGGCCATCTTCGGGTCGGGCTAGCGACGGCGGTGCCAGGAATCAGACTCTCGCGGCACATTGGCTCGCGTTCCGGGTCTGCCTCGTATGGGCTCTGAGAGGGGCGGGAGTAGGCACGCAGCAGCATCGCTGCCCGGATATCGGTGACCGTAGAAGGCGCCCGGCGCGGGTTCGGCGTGCACCGTCGCAGCCGCTCAGCGGAAGGCGTCTTGCGTAGCGAGAATGGGATAACAGTCCGCAGACTATTGTAATCTAGGCCACAGTGATTAATAATACGTGACATGAGAGCACGATCACTGCAGATAGTTGCCACACCGGGCGGCGGTGTCTACCCGCTGCCATCGCTTCCTCAGCTGCCTTCCTCGGTCGGGGTGCCCGGCGCCGTGGCCGGAGCGCGGGGACGGTCCGAGTTGATGGTGGTTACGCGATGACCAGCACGTCGGATGTAATGCGTGAGGACGACGCTGACGTCGTCGTTACACAGCCACACGCACAGGCGTCGGTGGGGGAGGCCGACTCCGGAGCTACTCTCGGGATCCCCGAGCGACTCGGGATGTGGTGTGGCGCGGGGATGATTGTTCTGTTCGGTGCGGGATTCGCACTGGCCCAGTTCATCCCGCCGCCTGGTCCCGGTGATGCTGCGTCAACGGCTGCCTTCTATCGAGATGACGTCCTGCTGCATCGGTGCGGCGTGATTCTGATGATCATCGGCGGGACGTTGTGGATCCCGTTCGGTGCTGCGATTTCGGACCGATTGCGCCGTATCAAAGGGATCGGTACGACGGCTGCCACCGCGCAGTTCGGTGGGGCCCTCGCCAGCGGTGTATTGATGATGGTCTTCGGGAGTTTCCTTCTGGTGGCGGTGTTGCGCCAGGATATGCCGGACTCGTCATATCAGCTTCTGAGCCATACTACGTGGATGGCGTGGGGTGGGCTGTGGCAGCCAGGAGCGCTGCAGGCTGGTGCGACCGCGGCGGCTATTCTGAGTGACCAGTCGGAGAAACCGATGTTTCCGCGGTGGATTGGCTGGCTGAGTGCGTGGATGGCTTTCGGATCCTTGATGGGGTCGCTTATCCCCTTCTTTACCTCGGGCCCGTTCGCATGGAACGGATTTATCGGGTTCTTCATTGCTGCGATTCCGTTCTTTGCATTCCTCATTGTGATGTTCTTCGCGCTGTTGCGCCTTGCAGGTAAGGAGCGCCTCGGATGATCGGCTTGGCGCGGCAGGAAAAGTCTGAAAAGACTGTTCGTCTTCCGGGTGAGTCCGGTTCGTGGGTGCTCATCTTCGGGGAGATGTTCATTTTCACGTCCCTGTTCGGTGTTATCGTGTTCTACCAAGCGCGCTATCCCGAGATCTTCGCAGACGGGCAGCGTGACCTCGCTCAAGGCTTGGGTCTGCTGAACACAATCGTCCTGCTGGTCGGTTCGATCCTGGTGATCGCGGCGACAAATGCGGTGCGCTCAGCTAAGTATGATTCCGCTGGCCGCTTGCTGGTCGCCACGATGCTCACCGGGTTGGTTTTCATTGCGGTAAAGGCCGCGGAATGGTCGCTTCTCATCCACGAAGGTTGGTGGATAGATTCCAATCAGTACTGGATGGTCTATTTTGTGATCACCGGTGCGCACCTGGTCCATGTGGTGTCAGCAATCGGGCTCCTTTTTGTAGCGTTCCGGCGGGTTCGTTCGGGTCTCCCGGGCCGTTATGATCTTGCGCTATTCGAAACCGGAGCTTGCTACTGGCACATGGTGGATCTTCTGTGGCTGGTCATCTTCCCGCTCTTCTACTTGGTGAATTGATATGAGTGAAACTAAATCCATTCTGGTCAGTACGGTTCGTGGGAATACGGGCACAGTCTGGTTGGTGCTTACTGTACTGACTGCTGGTTCGTTCTGGTTGGGCGTCGAACATGCCTTGGGTACTACTCGCGCGTCGCTGTCGTTGATTCTTGTCATCGCATTCGTGAAGGCGTGGTTTGTAGCACGATATTTTATGGAGATGCGGCATGCTCCAATTGCCCTCCGTGCGGTAACTGATGGCTGGTTCCTGATCACCGCAACGGTGGTAATAGGAATGTTTCTGGCCTGAACGGGCAACCAAAGCCCGGGCCGGCCATGCCCAGTTCTATCCGCGTTGTTGAAGTCGAACCTAAGACGAGGGGCGCGACGTGGGCGGATCGCCCCGACCCCGAGGCGTGTGACGCCAAACAGTTCGGCGAGCTGTGCGCGGCCACGGCCACGCTTCCCTCTCGGATCACGGCGATCGGTCGAGGTAGTGCCGATACGACCTCGGGCAACGCCAAAACATTCTGGCCGATTCCGAGCCGCGACCGCGACCTCGTTGACGCCAAGGCGTCTTGTGAGATTTCGTTCATCACGGTCTCGGAGGTGTTCGGCCAGGGCGTGATTCGGGTCGTCGAGCGGATCTGCCGGGTGTCGTGGCAGGGATGTCGACGGCTGCGGGTTGTGGGCGCTTCATCGCACGTCGCTTCATCGCGCGTCGTGTCAGTGGGTATCGCAGACCTAGTTGGCCAAAGGCCAAGGGCTGGTGGCCCCCGCTGGTTCGCTCCGAGTGCCGGCGCGAACCAGCGGGGGCTAGTGTATGCGAACAAATACAAGCAAATGCCTACGCAAGGTTGACTTCTTGTGTCAGTCTAATCAGACTATGCGTACGGCAATGTGTGAATGGGTGACATGGCCCTTATGCATGCGCTGGAAGGAGTTCTGGGAAAGATGACGCAGGTCGAGGAGACGAAGCAGGTGTTGACCTCGGTTGACCCTGCAACCGGCGAGGCGGTCGCCGAGTTCCCGGTCATGAGTTCGAAGGAGGTTGATGAAGTCGTAGAGCGTGCGCGGGAAGTTTCCAAGTGGTGGGCAAGCCGCAGTTGGGCGGAGCGCGAGCGCTACCTCCTGCGCTGGGCATCGTGGCTGGTCGAACACGCGGATGAGTTGATCGACCTGCTGGTGGTCGAGCAGGGCAAGGCCCGCGAAACGGCCTTCCTCCTCGAATTGGTTCCGACGTTGGAACAGATTCGCTGGGCGGCACGAAACGCCCGGAAGGTGCTCGGTAGGCGCACAGTGTGGCCAGGAGCCCTGCTGTCGAACCACAGCGCGACCATTCAGTACAACCCTTATGGGGTCGTCGGAGTGATCGGACCGTGGAATTACCCGGTCTTCACCCCGGCAGGTCAGATGGCCGCATACGCACTGGCCGCTGGTAACACGGTCGTGCTCAAGCCGAGTGAATACACGCCACGGATCGGCAAGTTCCTGGTTGACTCGTTCGAGCTGGCCAATCCCGATGTGCCACTCGGCGTCCTGTCGCTGGTGACCGGTTATGGACAGACTGGTGCTGCGCTGTGTCGTTCGGGCGTGGACAAGATCGGATTCACCGGGTCTACCCCTACTGGCAAGCGCATCCTCGCTGCATGCGCTGAGAACCTCGTACCTGCCGTCCTCGAGTGTGGCGGCAAGGACGCCATGATCGTAGCCGAGGATGCTGATGTTCCTGCAGCTGCCAAAGCCGCAGCATGGGGTGGCATGGTCAACGCCGGGCAGACATGCGTGGGCATCGAGCAGGTCTATGTAGTCGACGGAGTCAAGGATCGCTTCCTTGATGAGTTGAGGACGCAGCTGCACGACATTCGGGCTGGCCAGGACCCAGATGCACCCTATGGTCCCATGACCACAGGACCGCAGGTAGAGACTGTTCGCCGGCATATCGACGACGCGTTGGACCGCGGGGCGACTGCGGTCGTCGGCGGCCGCGACTCGGTACGTGCGCCCTATGTGGACCCGGTTGTGCTCGTCGATCCGGCCGACGACTCGTTGGCGGTGACTGAGGAAACCTTCGGGCCAGTACTGGTTGTCCGGGCCGTATCCGATGTGGAAGAAGCGATCACTCTGGTGAATTCGCGTCGTTTTGGACTTGGTGCAAGCGTCTTCTCGAGGCGCCGCGGCCGCGAGATCGCGGATCGAGTCCGCAGCGGCATGGTTGGAATCAACTGTGCGCTGTCGTTCGTCGGAATCCCGTCGCTGCCCTTCGGTGGCGTGGGGGAGAGTGGATTCGGTCGTGTTCACGGTGCCGACGGGTTGCGCGAATTCGCGGTCCCCAAGAGCTTTGCCCAGCAGCACTTTGCAGTTCCGGGGATGGACACTGTCACGCTGCGGCCGTCGCGCTTCACCATAGATGCGATTCGCCGAGTTATGCAGATCCGGCATGGAAGGCGGCTGCTGTGAAAGTACGCGCATTCAAACAAGTTCCGTTGCCAGTGGATGTGGTCTGGCAGACGCTGATTGACCATGAGGGTATGTCCGAGTGGTCACCCGGAATACAGGTCACCCTGGAACGACCAGGGGATAGTGATCGTCACGGTGTCGGCGCGATCCGCCGCGTGAAAGGCCCTGGTGTCACCATTCGGGAAGAGGTGACCAACTGCGAAACCGAGCGATGGCTCGCCTACCGGGTGCTCTCCGGCCTTCCACTGCGGAACTATCGGGGAGAAGTATTTCTTTCGGGGCGCGGCGATGGATGCACCATCAGCTGGATGCTGATGTGCGACAACCGCTCAGCGCTGCTCAGGATCGCACTGGACACCTACGCAAATATTTTTCTCTATGCGCTTGTGCGTGCCGCTAGGCGACGCGTCCTGGTGCGGAAGTAAAGGCTGGTCGTATGTCGAAGTATGGGCTACATCGCGGTAGTGAGGAAGGCCTGTCCATCGCGATCGTTGGGAGCGGGTTCGGCGGCATTGCTGCCGCGATCGAGCTGCACCGCCATGGGCACTCCAACTTTGTGATCTTCGAGCGGGCTGACTCGGTCGGAGGTGTGTGGCGTGACAACCGCTATCCCGGAGCGGCGTGCGATGTTCCGTCTTCCATCTATTCGTACTCGTATGCTCTGAAGCCGGACTGGTCTGCAGTATTCGGTAAGCAGGACGAGATTCGAACCTACCTAGAGCGAGTCGCACGCGAGTTCGGCGTGCTCGATCGGGTGCAGTTGAAGACAGAGGTTGTGGCGGCAACATTTGTCGAATCATCCGGAACTTGGCGAGTTGAGTTGTCCACCGGCGAGGTGGCGGAGTTCGATGCCGTGGTGCTGGCAACCGGTCAGCTCAGTCGCCCGAAAATGCCGGATATCAAGGGTCTCGACGAATTTCGCGGTCAGGCATTCCACTCCGCGGAGTGGGATCATTCGGTCGACCTAACCGGCAAAAAGGTCATCGTCGTTGGCAGCGGGGCAAGTGCGATCCAGATTGTTCCTGCTATCGCCGACCAGGTGCGAGAACTCTCTGTGATCCAGCGGTCGCCGAACTGGGTTATCAGAAAGAGCACGAGGGTTCACGGCCCGATTGCCCGCCGCATACTCGCCGGCTCTGCACGCGCGCGAAAGCTACACCATAGAGCAATGTTTTTGGCCTACGAGACGCGATGGCCGCTTGTCTCGCGCCGGGCTAAGCCGATGAGAGCCCTGTCCGAGTGGTGGTACAAGCGGGTCATTCGTAAGCATCTCAAGGACCCGGAGGCGGTGCGCGCTGCGACGCCAAACTACACCATGTTGTGCAACAGGCTGCTGTTGTCCAATGACTGGTACCCCACACTGGCGCGAGATCATGTGCGCCTGATCGGTTCTGGTGTGGACCGGGTGGTCGAGGACGGGATCATTACGACGGACGGGCGACGAATCCAAGGTGATGTGATTGTCTGGTGCACCGGCTTCAAAGCCAGCGAGTTCCTGTCGCCGATCCGGATCACCGGCCGACGTGGCGCCGATCTCCACTCGATGTGGCAACACGGCGCCGAGGCGTATCTCGGCATGACGGTGGCGGGCTTTCCGAACATGTTCATGATGTTCGGACCGAACACCAACAGCATCACCAATTCCATCGTCTATTTGCTCGAACGGCAAGCGGAATACATTCGGCGAGGTCTGGCGGAGCTCGACAAGGCAGGCGGTGGTTGGTTCGATCTGCGGCTGTCGGAACAGGAGCGATTCCAGGAGTGGCTCCAGGAGAAACTTGGCGAGACGGTATTCACCGACACCTGCCCGGGCTGGTACACCAACGCTGAAGGCAAGGTCACCGCTATGTGGCCGTTGTCGCACCTGACTTACGCTAGGATGACCCGGCGGTTCGATACGTCCAAATACGAATATGGGCTCGGGCGCCAGGCAGATTCGGCGGCTGTGTAGCGAGCAGTTAGCGGAACAGGGCGGCTTCGCCGGCATCGACACGCTGTTCTGCGCCGACCACACCTCCATGCTGTTCGGCGACGCTGAGAGTGGTCATCGAGTGACGGAAGTCCATACATCAAATTGAAAATCCTGCGTCGCTGAAACATGTCAGTGGCGTGCTGTGCTGTCGCCGCGCCATAGTTACGCACCATGCGCGGTGACGGCACGCCCAAAGACCCGGCCGCAGTTTGTCCCTGGTGGCCGGAGTGCCGCAAGCGAAGGTCCGTCTGCGCGGACTGCGGCACGCTCCTGTAGGTCGTGCACCGGCTCCCCTTCCGGCGCACGACCTACCGGTGGTGCTCGCCTGGAATCGGAGCCGGGCGAGCACCACATTCGTTTTGCCATCGATACGGCGGATCCTCGCGAGGACTGCTTGAGCCGGATCCATGGCGAGGCCGAGACCGATCAAGATTCTGAAAGGCTACGTCGGCGGTCTTCTGGGGAATTCGACGGTAGCGCTCTGTCGACTGTGCCGAGGGGCTGTGCAAGCCTGACCTTGGGTCGTGACGCGCGGACCGCTGTCGAGCTGACCTTCCTATCACTGCGGAAGTAGAGTGAGCGCAGCGGTACGCATACTTGACACGATTGACACGATAGGCGACGATACGCGTAGGAGTCGAGCCTATTGCCTGCTGGTTTGGCCTCGACCTGTCGATTGATGGCGGCTCGTGCAGTAGTTGACATCACGTCAACAAGGCTGTGACTATGGGCCTATTGGCCCAGGTAAACGGGCTAATGCTTATTACAGGAGGTCAATTTGGTTACGGAGAGTGTCGTAGCTGGCAACGCAACGAAGCCGCCGTGGATGGGCGAAGAGCTCGGTGCCGTCGCTGACTTGGCGCGGGCGTTCTTCGAAAAAGAGGTTCTGCCACACGAAGCACGGTTCGCCAAGCAGGGGTATCCGGATCGCGAGCTCTTCCGCCGTGCCGGGCAGCTCGGGCTGCTGTGTATGTCGATTCCCACCGAGTACGGCGGCGGAGGCGGCAGTTTCGCTCACGATGCGGTGCTCTTCACCGAACAGGCGAAGGCCAGTGCCGGCTCTATGCACCTCGGGGTGCACTCCTCGATCGTTCCGCTCTACCTGCTGGCTTACGCTGCGGAAGAACAGAAGCGTCGCTGGCTGCCCAAGCTCGCCAGTGGCGAATGGGTGGGCGCCATCGCCATGACTGAGCCGGGCGCTGGTTCCGACCTGCAGAACATCACTACACGCGCCGTCCGCGACGGCGACGAATATGTCATCTCGGGCGCGAAGACCTTCATCTCCAACGGGTTCAACTGCGATCTGGTGATCATTGCGGCCAAGACCGACCCGACTGCGCGAGCCGCCGGCGTCTCGCTGCTGGTGGCAGAGGTCGGTGACGACACACCTGGATTCACCCGCGGCAAGATCATCGAAAAGTTGGGGCAGAAGAGCCAGGACACCACTGAGCTGTTCTTCGACGGCTTGCGCGTGCCTGCGACGAACCTGCTCGGCAGCGCCGAGGGGCAGGGCTTCGCGCAACTGATGAGTCAGTTGGTACATGAGCGTCTGCTGTGTGCCGTTACCGCGGTCGCTGCCACCGAGCAGGCGGTCCAGTTGAGCGTGGAGTACACCAAACAGCGCAAGGCGTTCGGGAAGCCCCTGTTCGATTTGCAGAACACCCGTTTCGAACTGGCGGAATGCGCGACCATCGCACGGATCGGCCGAGGGTTCGTCGATGACTGCGTGGGCCGCTATTTGAGCGGAGAACTCGACGCCGGCACGGCAGCCATGGCGAAGTACTGGCTCACCGACCAGCAGTGCGCCGTGATCGATCGGTGCCTGCAGTTGTTCGGGGGTTACGGCTACACCCTTGAGTATCAGATCGGGCGACTGTACGCCGATGCGCGTATCCAGCGCATCTACGCCGGGTCCAACGAAATCATGAAAGAACTGATCGCGCGCACGCTCTGATCGCGTCCGCTTCCAGGAAGGATCTGCTCACAATGAGCACCGAAGCATTCATCTTCGAAGCCATCCGCACCCCGCGCGGGCGTGGGAAGGTCAACGGCTCGCTGCACGGCACCAAGCCTGTCTCGCTGGTCGTCGGGCTCATCAACGCACTGCGCCAGCGCAACCCCGGCCTCGACCCTGCTGTAATCGACGATATCGTGCTCGGCGTCGTCTCTCCGCTCGGCGACCAGGGAGCTGTCATCGCGCGCACTGCCGCACTGGCTGCTGGTCTTCCCCACACCGTCGCGGGTGTGCAACTCAACCGCTTCTGCGGCTCGGGTCTCGAGGCCGTCAACACCGCCGCACAGAAGGTGCGCGCAGGTTTCGACAAGTTGGTCCTTGCCGGCGGCGTCGAGTCCATGTCGCGCGTGCCGATGGGCTCTGACGGCGGCGCCTGGCACCTCGACCCGGCCACCAACTTCGGCACCTATTTCGTGCCGCAAGGCGTGGGAGCGGATCTCATTGCCACTATCGAGGGCTTCAGCCGCGAGGATGTCGACAGCTACGCAGTACGTTCGCAGCAATTGGCCGCCAGCGCGTGGACCGGCGGGTACTTCGCGAAATCTGTTGTTCCTGTAGTGGACCAGAGTGGCATCACCATTCTCGACCGGGACGAGCACATGCGTCCGGAATCCACGGTGGAGGGGCTGGGCAAGCTGCCGGCGTCTTTCGCCACCGCCGGTGCGGTGGGTGGATTCGACGCGGTGGCGCTGCAGAAGTACCACGCAGTGGAGCGGATCGAGCACGTGCACACCGCGGCAAACTCTTCCGGCATCGTGGATGGTGCGGCACTGGTGCTGATCGGCAATGAGCAGGTCGGCAAAGACCTGGGGCTCGCTCCGCGGGCTCGCATCGTGGCCACCGCCACTTCCGGGGCTGATCCGACGATCATGCTGACCGGTCCGACGCCTGCGACCCACAAGCTGCTCGACCACGTCGGCCTCGGTGTCGACGATATCGATCTGTTCGAGATCAATGAGGCGTTCGCGGCAGTAGTCCTCAAGTACCAGAAGGACCTCGGTATCCCGGACGAGAAGCTCAACGTCAACGGCGGTGCCATCGCCATGGGCCACCCGCTCGGCGCCACCGGTGCGATGATCACCGGAACGATGGTCGACGAGCTGGAGCGCCGCGGCGCGCGGCGTGCGGTAATCACGCTGTGCATTGGCGGCGGCATGGGTGTGGCCACCTTGATCGAGCGAATCTGACACGGCGAAACTTCTTATAGCAGAAGGAAACACACTCATGAGTGAGAACATCATCCGTTGGGAGTCCGACGCTGACGGTGTCGTCGTACTGACCTTGGACGACCCGAATCAGTCGGCCAACACCATGAACCAGGCCTATATCGAGTCGATGACCGCGACCGTCGACCGCCTCGAGGCTGAAAAGGACTCGATCACCGGCGTCGTGCTGACTTCGGCCAAGAAGACCTTCTTCGCAGGCGGCGATCTCAAGGACTTGATCGCGACGACCCCGGATCAGGCCGCCGAGTTCTTCGCCTCAGTCGAGAAGATCAAGGCCGACCTGCGTCGGCTCGAGCAGCTCGGCCGGCCGGTTGTGGCAGCGATCAACGGTGCCGCACTTGGTGGCGGACTGGAAATTGCCCTCGCTTGTCATCATCGAGTGGCATTGAATGCCAAGGGAACCCAAATCGGCCTCCCCGAGGTCGGGCTCGGCCTGCTGCCCGGCGGCGGCGGCCTCACCCGCACGGTGCGTATGTTCGGCATTCAGCAGGCGCTGACCGCAGTGCTGATGCAGGGACAGCGCTACAGCGCGGCCGAGGCTGCTCAACTCGGGCTGGTTGACGACCTCGTCGAGTCTCGCGAGGAATTGCTCGTGAAGGCGCGTACGTACATTGCCGCCAATCCCTCTCCAACGCAGCCGTGGGATGTGAAGGGCTACAAGATTCCTGGCGGAACACCGGCGACGCCCGCGTTCGCGGCCAATCTCCCAGCGCTTCCCGCCAATGTGCGTAAGCAGATCAAGGGCGCGAATCTCCCTGCACCCGTCGCGATTCTGTCTGCGGCTGTGGAGGGCGCGCAGGTCGACTTCGACACCGCTTCGACGATCGAATCGCGGTACCTGACCGAACTGGTGATCGGGCAGGTCTCAAAGAACATGATCCAGGCGTTCTTTTTCGACGTGCAGCAGATCAACTCCGGCGGCTCCCGTCCCGCGGGTTATCCGACGCAGAAGTTCGAGAAGGTTGTCGTGCTGGGTGCGGGCATGATGGGTGCCGGTATCGCGCTCGTGTGCGCGAAGGCTGGAATCCAGGTGGTTCTGCGCGATGTATCGCTCGAATCCGCCGAGCGCGGCAAGAACTACTCGGTCAAGGTGCTCGACCGGGCTGTGGCCAAGGGTGCGACGACGCGAGAGCGGGCCGACGAGGTGCTGGCTCGAATCATCCCGACCGCTGATGTCGAACTGGCGGCCGGTGCGGACCTGGTGATCGAGGCGGTCTTCGAGGACCCGGGCCTCAAGGCAAAGGTATTCGCCGAGATTGAGCCGGTCGTTGCCGCGGATGCTCTGCTGGGGTCGAACACCTCGACGCTGCCGATCACCGGCCTGGCTGAGAGCGTCAGCCGCCCCGCCGATTTCATCGGCCTGCACTTCTTCTCGCCGGTCGACAAGATGAATCTGCTCGAGATCATCGTCGGCGAGCGGACGAGTGACGCAACCCTGGCCAAGGCCATCGACTTTGCACAGCAGATCCGCAAGACGCCGATCGTCGCCAACGATAGCCGGGGGTTCTTCACCAGCCGCGTCATCGGCAAGTTCCTCGATGAGGCCGTCGCTATGGTCGGCGAAGGCATCGCGCCCGCGTCGATCGAGCAGGCCGGTTTGCAGGCGGGCTACCCTGCTCCGCCCTTGCAGTTGCACGACGAGCTGACCTTGACCCTGCCGCGAAAGATCCGCCAGGAGACCAAGGCCGCCGACATCGCTGAGGGCAAAGGTTGGGCCGGGCATGGGTCGGATGCCGTAATCGATCGGATGATCGACGAATTCGACCGCAAGGGCCGCTCTACCGGCGCCGGCTTCTACAGCTATGTCGACGGTAAGCGGGTCGGAATCTGGGAGGGGCTGACTGAGTACTTCGGCAAGCCCGGCTACGAGATCCCGTTCGAGGACATGAAAGAGCGCATGCTCTTCGCTGAAGCGATCGACACCGTGAAGTGCTTCGACGAGGGCGTGCTGCGCTCGGTCGCCGACGCCAATATCGGATCGATCCTCGGGATCGGCTTTCCGGCATGGACCGGTGGTGTCATCCAGTACATCAACGGCTACCCGGGTGGATTGGCCGGATTTGTGGTGCGGGCGGAGGAGCTGGCTGCCAAGTACGGTTCCCGGTTCGTCCCGCCTGCCAGCCTTGTCGAGAAGTCTGAGGCAGGCGCAAAGTTCGAGTAAATGTCCGGTCTGCGGTGGCGCCGCCGGCAAAGGCGGGGCCACCGCAGCGGGCTGACACAGATTGCGGCTGTAGCTTCCCTCGCCAGTCAGTCTGGGCAGTTAGGGGGCACGTACCGGAGATGGTCAGCATCGTCTGAGTAGGCAAGTCGTGACCTCTGCACGGATGAGGCAGTGGTGTACGGGCCACTGCCTGCCTGCGGACTCGGCGATGCCACCATGTGACGGTCAGCCATTGGTCGATACTCGCCCGGCTGACGCTACTGATCTCATGCCAACGGCCAAGCGTTGGACGAGCTGGCCGACGGTCAGACGATCCATGTCCACGCGTAGTTATGCTTCAGTGAGGCGAAGGTTTCGAAGGTCTCTGTGCTTCGGATTCCTGGGCTCAATGAGATGTCGGTGAGAATTGCAGTGGCCAGAGCGTTTCGATCAGGGGCCACTAGCAGTGCGATCATGTCGAAATCGCCGATTACGCGCGTCAGTTGTGTGACGTCGCCGCGGCGGACCAGCGCCGCGGCGACCGCGGCAGCGCTGCCCGCTTCGGTCCTGATTCCGATGAAGGCGTGCGTTCCGATGCCGAATGCGGCGATATCGGAGACGGCCTGGATGTGGAAGACGCGTTCGGCCAGCATGTGCTTGATGCGGCCGCGGACAGTGCCCTCCGACACGCCGAGTTCGGCAGCGATGCTGCGATTGCTCCGTCGAGCGTTCTGCTGGAGCATCCGGATGATGCCGAGATCGACCTCGTCGATGGTGTCGGTGGGATGAGCCTCGGGCAATGTGCCGACATCGGCGGCCAGCAGCGCCCAGTTGGAGTCATATTTCAACACATCCAGGGCCATGCTGCCGCGAATCTCATCGACACCCTTGATACCTCGCAGCGCAGAGTCGAGCAGGGCGCCGATATGACGGTGGTCGCGGCCGAGCACTGTGACGATGATGTCGCAACGACCGGTGCAAATTGTCACCGACACTGTTTCCGGAAGCAGCGCGAGCTCGTTGGCTACGGCTTCCACTGCCCTTCCCGTTACGCGGACCAGGGCGAACGCGAAATCTCGGTGCCCGAACAGCCTGATGTCGGTGACCGCAACCACCCGCATAATGTCGCACTCTTCCAACCGGCGGAGGCGCCCGGCGACGGTCACTTCGTTCACCCGCAGCGTCTTGGCAAGTGACCTGCTGCTCTCTCGCCCGTCGATGCGCAGCTGTTCGATGAGCGCTCGATCGAGTTCATCGAGTACCTGAAGCTCAGAGCCGGGCCCGAGGTGCTGGCGGGGACGTTGAGTTCCCCAGCGAGTCGGATGTTCGATCGGTTTTGCCAACGTGGTGCCCGTTCTTCTCGAATTCGAAGGTGACATCCGCAAAGTGTATACGCATACTTGACATGGATGACGCCACAAACGAGACTATGCGCATTCACGGATTAGGAGCACACCATGTTCGATGACCACGCGCCCAAGACCCTGGCTGCTGCCTTCCAGGCGACCGCGCAGAAGGATCCGGACGCGATCGCGGTACGGACCCTCGGAGGTGCGAGCGAGGTCAGTTGGCGTAAGTACGCGGATCGGGTCCAAGCCCTCGCTGCGGGACTCTTCTCCTATGGGGTGCGTCCAGGCGACACTGTCGCGCTGATGCTGACCAATAGGCCCGAGTTTCACTTCGTGGATTCCGCCGCGTACCACTTGGGTGCGATCCCCTTCTCGATCTACAACACCTCGTCCGCCGAGCAGATCGCATTCTTGTTGCAGAGCGCTCAGCCGCGCGTGGTGATCTGCGAAGAGCAGTTTGTCGCTGTGCTTCAGAAGGCGACGCAACTCAGTGCGGTCGAACATCTGATCTGCGTCGACGGCAACCCTGCGGGCACGTCCACCCTTGCTCAGCTCGAGGCGGTCCAGCCTGCGGATTTCGACTTCGAAACCACTTGGCGCAGTGTCCAGCCCGACGACGTGCTCACCCTTATCTTCACCTCTGGTACCACCGGAGACCCGAAGGGCGTGCAAATCACCCACGCGAACATGCTGACCGAACTAGCTGCCACCAACACCGTGCTCGGCGCTGGGCCTGAGGACTCGGTGGTGTCGTTCCTGCCCGCAGCGCACATCGCCGATCGGTATGCATCGCACTACCTCAATGCCTATGTCGGCGTTCAGATCACGACCGTTGCCGACCGTACGCAGTTGATGCCGGCGATGCTCGAAGTGCAGCCCACCTTGTTCGGAACCGTGCCGCAGATGTGGGCGAAGATGCGGGCAGGGATCGACGCGATCGTCGCCGCCGAACCGGACCGGAGCAAGCGGGAGGCGATCCGAAACGCAATCGCGGTCGGCGAGGAGTATGTGCGGGCCCAGCAGGCCGGCGTCGTGAATGCCGACCTGGAGTACACCTATCAGACTTTCAATGAGAAGATTTTCGCGCCTATAAGGGCCAAGCTCGGTCTGGCCCGAGCTCGGTATGTGCAGACTGGCGCCGCGCCGATGCCCGAAGAATTGATCGTCTTCTTCAACGCTCTGGGCATCCCGCTCGTCGATGTATGGGGCATGTCCGAGCTTAGTTGCTTCGCGACCATGACTCCGGCCGGTGGCCTACGAATCGGCACGATCGGCAAGGCATTGCCGGGGGTCGAGATGGCTACCGCGGAAGATGGCGAACTGCTCGTTCGGGGATCGCTGGTGATGAAGGGATATCTTGGGCGCCCCGATCTCACCGCAGAGACGCTCGACGCCGATGGATGGTTGCACACCGGGGATATCGGCACGATTGATGCCGACGGCTATGTGCGAGTCATCGACCGCAAGAAGGAATTGATCATCAATGCCTATGGCAAGAACATGTCGCCGGCCAACATCGAAAAAGCAATCCGGTCGGATAGTGCCTTGATCGGTCAGGTCGTGGCAATCGGTGACAACCGGCCATACAACGTTGCGCTCGTGGTATTGGACCAAGATTCGGCTGCTCAGGTCGCCTCTGTTCGAGGTCTTCCGGTCGACCCTGCACTCCTTGCTGAGGACCAGGACGTGCGTGAAGCCGTTGCCGCCGCCATCGAAAGCGGCAACGCGAGGCTCAGCCGTGTCGAGCAGATCAAGAAATTCCGAATCCTGCCGACTTTCTGGGAGCCCGGAACCGATGTGCTGACCCACACGATGAAGCTGCGCAGGCGGCCGATCGTCGAACGCTATGCCGCTGAGATCGAGGCTCTCTACGCAGAGAGTGACCAGGCGGCACATCCCCAATCTGTCGATCTCGGGAACTGAAAGTGGAATCGGTGACCGCGTACTCCGAATACGAAGCCGCCTCCGGGATCGCCTACACGCGAATCGGCGAGGGCGAACCACTGCTGCTGATACACGGAATCGGCAGCAATAGGCACGCGTGGGATTCGGTACTGGCTGAGATCTCGCGGCACCGTGAGGTTGTCGCTGTGGATCTGCCAGGGTTCGGCCAATCCCGTTTGAGCGAAACCGCTGCGTCAGTGGAGGGATACGCGGACGCGCTCACTGCGTTGTGTACTGAACTGGGCCTGGAGCTTCCGCATGTCGCCGGGCATTCGCTGGGGGGTGCCATCGCCCTCGAACTCGGCCGCCGCGGCAGGGCTCGCTCCGTTACCGCGATAGCGCCGTTAGGATTCTGGCGCGCTGCTGGCGCTCTCTGGTGTCAGGCGACGCTGCGGAACGCCCACGCTCTGAGCCGCATCATCCGACCGCTAGTGCCGGTATTGGTTCGAACCTCTCTCGGGCGCGCCGCGGCTGGGGGTTTGTTTTACGGCAAGCCGACGAAGGTGGCGCCGGAACAGCTCGTGGCCGACACCCACGCGTTTCTGGACGGTGAGGCTTTCAGCCGGGTGTGTGACAGTTTTGGTGACTACGTGTTCTCCGATGTCGGGCGGCTGGACGACATCCCGGTGACAATCGTGTGGGGCCGCCGCGACCTGCTGGTGCCTGCACGGTGGCAGGCACGCCGCGCACGAACGATGTTGCGACGCGCAAGGCACATCCAGATGGGTGGAGCTGGGCATGTCGTTATGACCGATGATCCGGTGTCGACCCGGCTGCTGCTCACGGACAGATGGGGTTGAACGCACCGCTGTACCATGTCCTCTCTGCGGGGAGCGCCATTGGTGGGTCCTCGCCGTTCCCAATCGATGACGAGGCGGCAGTCGATGAGATTGTCGCCTTGGCACGAGATGCAACCGCATGGTGGACACCGATCTCGCGTCGCGATCGTGGACGCTGTCTGCTGCGATGGGCAGATCATCTCGCAGCGTCCATCGACGATTTTGCTGCAACCATGCACAGGGAACAGGCCCGGTCGGGCGCCCAGTGCCGCCTGGAGATCGAGGCGACTGTGGACCACATCCGCTGGGCCGCTCGCCACGCGGGGCGCGTGCTACGGAGTCGGCGGATCACCAAAAGGCTACTGGCGCGTGGCCACACCGCAACGGTCGAATACCTTCCGTATGGCGTCGTCGGCGTCATCGGGCCCGGAACCGATTCGGTGGTGGCGCCAGCCGGCGTGATCGCGGATGCGCTGGCAGTTGGGAACACCGTAGTGTTCAAACCCAGTGAGCATGCGTCAGCAGCCGGAAAGTTTCTCGTGGACGCCTTCAACGCTGCCAATCCGGCCCAATATCTAAATGTGGTCTCATTGACGACCGGAGATGGCAGCACCGGTGAAGCATTGTGCCGGTCGGAGGTCGACAAGATCGCGTTCATCGGATCAGGGCCTGTCGCCAGGAGGGTGCTTACGGTGTGCGCCGCGAACCTGATTCCGGCGCTCGTGTCCTGCGGGGGTGAGGACGTGATGATCGTGGCCGCTGATGCGGACCCCGCCGCTGCGGCGGCTGCAGCGGTCGCCGGTGCGTTCGGAACTGGCGGTAGACGTCGCCACCGGGTCGGGCAGGTTTACGTCGAGCACTCGGTGAAAGATGAATTTCTCGCTCGGGTGCGTACTGAGGTCGTGAGTGCCGGTGTTCCCCGAGAATTCGAACTTCCAGCGCATCAAGGGAAGCCCGATGCTGCCGATATCGTCTACCGTCACGTCCATAACGCGCTGCTGCTTGGCGCGACCGCGTTGGTCGGCGGCCGTGAATCCGTTCGGACCCCGCCTGTTGGGCCGGTTGTCCTGATCGATCCTCCGTCGGAAAGCCTTGTCGTTCTGGAGGATACGCCAGGCCCCGTTCTAGTCGTACGGACGATGGCCGGTATCGACGAGGCGGTTCATCTGGTGAATCGCCAGAAGTCGGGCCTGGGCGTCAGCGTGTTCTCCAGGCATGGCGGCCCAGCGATCGCTGAGCGGCTCATCACCGCAACGGTGGTTGTCAACAGTACGTTTTCGGCCACAGCGATTCCTGCGGTGCCGTTCGGTCGTCATCGGATGGGAGGGTACGGACGGTTCAACGGGGCCGAGGGCTTGCTGGAATTCGCGATGCCGAAGAGCGTGTGCATCTTCAGGTGATCGCGCAGCCGCCTCGCCCCTCGCACGGGCCAAACCCCCAGGTAGATGCGGCAATCTGATTGCCAATTGCTACGCATTCTATTGACGATGGACGGCCCCGATGGTAAATTGCGTTGGTAACGCCCTATTTTGTCTAGGTCGTTGTAGCTCAGCGCGACCCGCGGGGGAGTGATGTAGCTATAGGGATCGGGATGCATGTGAGTCGGTGTGGTCTCGGGCGCGTCGGTCTTCTTGCTGGCCGACCCCAGTGGAGTGGCTGGGCTGCGACCGTGGCGGCTCGCTCCGATTCTTCGTCGGCCTTGTCGCCGACTCGGTCCACTGATGCACGAGGAAAGGCATAGACCATGGAGACCACCACTGCTGTTGAGTCCGACCAGGTTGCTCCGCCGGAGCCGGCGGCAAGGCCGCAGGTAGCGGGACGGAAGCCGCGCCCAGAGGAAGTCGACTGGGCGCTGGGTCCGGGCTCGGTTTCCTGGAAGGTCATGAAGGATCCAGCGGTGTTCATCGTCGGATTGCTGCGAGAGGCGATGCTGCTGACACTGCATCCGGCATTCGCGTCGGCCGCGGTGGACCACGACAGCTTCGGTGACGATCCAGTGGGACGCTTCCGACGCGTGGCGATCTACACCTATGGCGCCACCTATGGCAGCAAGGCCGATGCCGAGCGGGTCAGTTCCATGGTTCGGCGTCGGCACGCCCAGATCAGCGGTGTCGAGCCGCTGACGCTGATTCCGTATCGGGCGCATGCGGAGTATGAACTCGCGTTGACGCAGGTGATGCTCACTGCTTCGTTCCTCGCGGCGTACGAAGAATTGCACGGTGATTTGACCAGCGTCCAGAGGGACCAATTCATCCAGGAAATGAAGGTTCCTGCCGCCTTGCTCGGGGTGGATCCGCAGAATATGCCATCGACCTACGGCGAGATGATCGATTTCATCGCTCATGCGCGAAACAGGTTCGCTACCGGTCTGCAGGCGCGCGAGACGCTGTCGCCATTCGGTGTCGGTGAATATCCGACCGGCACTGTCGTCGGTGACTTGCCGTTGATCAAGCGCAAGCTTGCGATGTTCGCTACCCGCATGGTCGTGGACATGTCCCTGCTCACGATGTCGTGGGAAGAGCGCGAGCTCGTTGCCATCAATCGACGTCCGAAGCTGGGTTCGAAGGGTGCTGTGCGACTGTCGCTTCGGTTGCTGTCAGCATGGTTTCGCAGTGAAAAGGGGAAGGTCGCCTTCGAATCCTTCATCAAGGTGCACGTTGCGGCAATCTACCGCCGGGCTCTCGAGGCCGATGCTGCGCCGGGCGGGCGCACCCGAGTGGCGGAATTCCAGGTTCCGGATGCGGCCGCGTTCTTGGTGGATCTGCCTGACCTGATGCGCAATTGGCCCGGGTCGACCGAGAAGTATTCCCTTGGGTTCGGGCGGGACGAGGCCGCTGCGGCTGGCGATGTTCCTGTGACTCCTAGGTCGGCGCGGGCGAAGCGCGGCCGATAGTTCTCCCGCCTACTGATCCGCGGCTTACAGGTTCTCTGTAAGCCGCGGATCTAGTCGCGCTAGCGGATGACTTCCGGCAATTAGCCTTTGGCGAGGATTTTGTCTACGCGTACATCGCGCTTCGCTGCATTATGCAACGGAGGGGTAGGCAGACTATCGGGATCGGGGTTCCGCCTGCAGGTGCGATAGTCCAGTGTCACACCGCTGCGTGAGGTTCCCGCGGTGTTACGGACGCCGGCGTACTGCACCGGTGTGATTGGACCGATCTGGCGCCACTTCGCTCATGGAGGGCGCTGTCGAAACGGCCATGGTGCAGTAGAGGAAATCGATCGCCCACTGCGCGAAACCGATACTCGGCGTAGGTCGTCGCCTCCGACTCTTCCACGACGCACAGGAGCCGGATGGGCGGGCCGCTTCGACCGATGCGGCAGAGGCTTTTGGTGGCGTCGAGCTTGGCGCGGTCGGCGGGCTCAACGAACACTGCGTTCGTCCTCGAAGACGCGTCTATCGCTGTACTCGGCCCTTGCGACAGAGTCCACTGGGTCGATGGCACGTAAGGAAAAGGCCGACGGTCCACTGGACCGTCGGCCTTTTTGCTCAGAGGCGTTCGATGATGGTGACGTTGGCGATGCCACCACCCTCGCACATGGTTTGCAGTCCATATCGGCCGTTGGTGCGTTCGAGTTCGTGCAGGAGCGTGACCATCAACCGCGCACCGGAGGCTCCGAGAGGATGCCCGAGCGCGATGGCGCCGCCGTTGACGTTGAGCTTGTCGGGGTCGGCGCCGACGTGCTTCAGCCATGCCATCGGGACGCTGGCGAAGGCCTCGTTGACTTCGTACAGGTCGATATCGGAGATCGCCATGCCCGCGCGCCGCAACGCGTAGTCAGTGGCGGGCAGGGGAGCGGTAAGGATGTTGATGGCATCATCGCCGAGCACGGAAAGGTGATGAATGCGTGCCCGTGGTGTCAGGCCGTGCGTCTTGACTGCGCGTTCAGACGCAACGAGGATGGCCGCCGCGCCGTCGGAGACTTGGCTGGACACCGCGGGTGTGAGCTGTCCGTCAGCGCGCAGCGACTTCAAACGAGCCATCTTTTCGAGGGTGGTGTCGGGCCGCGGGCCTTCGTCTGCGGCGAGGCCGCCGAACTGTGTGATCTCGCGGTCGAATCGGCCCTGCTGTTGTGCGGTCGCGGCCCGTTGGTGGCTGTTCAGTGCGAACTCCTCCATATCCAGCCGGGACAAGCCCCAATCCGACGCGATGCGTTCGGCGCTGGCGAACTGGGAGACTTCACCGGAACCGAAGCGTTCGATCCAACCCGGCGAGCTACTCCACGGATCGAACGCGCCGTAGGGTTCGCCTGCGGCGTAGGACGATCCGATCGGGTACTGGCTCATCACCTGGACCCCGCCCGCGAGGATCAGGTCGGCCGTGCCGCTCATGACCGCCTGTGCGGCGAAATGTACCGCCTGTTGGGATGATCCACATTGGCGGTCGATAGTGACACCGGGGACGGTGTGTGGGAGCCCGGCGACCAGGGCGCAGTTGCGGGCGATGTTGCCCGCTTGCGCGCCGATTGTGTCGAGGCAGCCGAAGATGACGTCGTCGACGGCGGCGGGGTCGAAGGCGCCGCGCTGGACGAGTGTTCTGATCGGGTGTGCACCCAGGTCGACCGGGTGAGCGGAGGCGTAACCGCCGGTGGGTTTGCCGATGCCGACCGGTGTGCGGGTGGCGTCGATGATGTATGCCTCAGGCACTGTCGTACTCCGTGATCTCTGGTACTGGAATTGGCCGGTCACTTGCGCCGCCGCGCCGACACATGGATATCAATTGGTGGTCAGCAACTTTGCGAATTGCTTCTGTGCCGCTGCCTGACGGGTGGGCACGTGCTCGGTGGGCACACCGGTGGCCGGGGGTGTGTAGCTGCGCAGGATCAGCTTCGCGACGCTGTCACGGTGCACTTCGTCGGGGCCGTCGTAGAAGCGCGCCGCTCGTGCGGCCCGATACATTCCTTCCAGGGGCAGATCGGCAGAGTAACCAAGGGAGCCGTGCGCCTGGATGGCACGGTCGATCACGTCGTGAAGGACTTTCGCTCCGAAGTACTTGATGAACGCGATCTCTTTGCGGGCGGCGGAGCTACCGTGCTGGTCGATCATCCAGGCTGCGTTCAATGTCATCAGTCGGGCAGCTTGGATCTCGGCTGCGGAATCGGCGATCCAGTTTCGGATGGTCTGTTTGTCCGCAAGCACGCCCTGGTGCAGTTCGCGGGAGGTGGCGCGTTCGCACAGCATGTCGAAGGCTCGATTGGCTTGCCCGATCCACCTCATGCAGTGGTGAATACGACCGGGACCCAGCCGCTTTTGGGCGATGCGGAAGCCATCACCCACAGCACCGAGCAGGGCGTCAGCCGGGACCTGAACGTTGTCGAACACCACCTCGGCGTGTGAGGGATAGTGGTTTGGCAGCACGATCGGGTTGTCCATGTTGGCGATATCGCGCACGATCCGTACGCCCGGTGCGTCGACGGGCACAATGAATTGTGATGCGCGGAGATGGGTTTCGGCGTCTGGGTTCGTCACCGCCATGACGATGATGAAGTCCGCGGTCGAGGCATTCGAGACGAACCACTTGTGGCCGTTGATGACCCAATTGCGGCCCTGCGGCACGGCGGTCGTGGACAGCCGAGTCGGGTCCGAACCGGCGTGGTCAAGTTCCGTCAACGCGAAGGCTGAGTACATTGCACCGGACAGGAGCGGCTCGAGCCATCGCTTCTTCTGCTCGGCAGTGCCTGCAGCGGCGAGGATTTCACTGTTTCCGGAATCTGGCGCCTGGTTGCCGAATACCAACGGCGCCACCCAGCTGGACCCGATGATCTCGTGCATCAATCCGAGCTTGACCTGACCATAGCCTTGGCCGCCCAGCTCCGGGTCCAGGTGCGCGGCCCACAGCTCTTGCTGCTTAACCTGCTCCTGGAGCGGTGCGACTGCGCGGCGGAGTTGCGTCCAATCCAGGCTCAAAGTCTCCAGCGGAAGCACTTCGGTGCGGACAAAATCCTGGATCCAGTCCAGTTTCTTCTGGAACTCGGTGTCGGTGGAGAATTCCCATGCCATAACGGTTCTCGATTCGTGTTTAGGGGAGGTGGTGATGGTTGATCAGGTCGTGGGCTCGGGCGAATAGGGATGTGGCAATGGTGTGTAGGCGCAGCCCCAACTCGGCTGAAGTGAGCCCAGCGCAGGACCGCGCATAGGTACCTTCGAGGATGATTCCGAGCTTGAAACAGGCCAGCACGGTGTACCAGTCCGCGGCCGATACATCGAAACCGGTGCGTTCGCCATAGCGCCGAACCAGTTCCTGTGCGGTGGGTAGCCCGCCTGCGCCCGCGAGTGCGGAGCCTATGGTGTCGACCCGCCGATCCGGGTCCGGCCAGGTAGCCAGCAGCCAGCCCAGATCTAGCATTGGATCACCGAGAGTGCACATCTCCCAGTCCACGATCGCCGCCACTTCGGGACCGTCAGGTGCGAACATGACGTTGGCAAGGTGGTAGTCGCCGTGCATGATCCCGATCGGGCCGGTGGCTGGCCGATTCCGGGTAAGCCACTCGGCGACTGGTTCCACTGGCAGTTCATGGGACGGGTAGCCGGCAAACCGTGTGTACGAATCCAGTTCGCTCAACCACCGTGGCACCTGACGTTCGAGAAATCCCTCTGGCCGACCGAATTCGGCAAGCCCTACAGCCTCGAAGTCAGTTGTACTCAGTATCGCGAGGGCATCGACAACTGCGAGCCCCATCTGATAGCGAACGTTTTCGTCCGAGGCGTGCAGCGTGGGCAGTTCGACGGCTGCGTTGAAACCGTCCACCGGCTCCATGAGGTAGAAGACCGACTCGCCCAGCACTGATTCATCAGGGCAAGAGGCGATCAACCGGGCATGCGGTACGGCTGTGTCGGCCAGTGCGGATAGCAGACGCATCTCTCGGCGCAGGTTGTCGTTGGTTGTCGCGCGCGGGTGCAACGGTCCGCGGCGCAGGACGAACTCAGTCGAGCTGCGGGTGAATCGCAGCATTATGTTCTGCGTGCCGCCTCCGATGGCGCGGAGATCGGTCAATGGACCGTGTCCCAAGCCCTCGATGTCCATCCAACTGGCAAGTGCGGACAACTCGGCTCCGGGAACGCTGAACTTTCTACTCGTCGCGGTCTCGCTCATCTGATGCCGCCGTCCAGGTTGAGTACCGCACCGGTGCAGAAGGAGGCTCGCGAGCTGGCCAAATACAGTGCAGCCCCGATGATTTCGTCCGGATTTCCGCAGCGGCCCAATGCTGCTTGGCTGTCGAGCCGCTCTCGTATCGCCTCGGTCCATGCATTGGAGATCTCGGTCAGGAATGGGCCGCACTGGATCGCGTTGACTCGAACACCGGATCGCCCGAAGGTTTGCGCCAAACCCTCGGTGAGGTTGTTCAGCGCGGCTTTGGCGGCCGCGTAGGGGATTGCTGTGGGATCTGGGCGGACCGCCTCGACCGAGGAGACGTTAATGATCGAGCCCGCGCCGGCCTCCGCCATCCGTGCCCCGATGACCGACGCCAAACGGAAGGGCCCCTTCAGATTGACGCCGATCACCTTGTCGAAATAGGCCTCCGTGACCTGGTCGACAGACGGGTACAGGGGTGAGAGTCCCGCATTGTTCACCAGCACGTCGACGCGGCCGAATTCCTGGTACACGGTGTCGATCAAGGTGTCACACTGCGCCCAGTCGCTGACGTTGCAAGCCACAGCCAGGGCCCGGCGCCCGTGCGCTGCTTGAGCTGCCTTTGCCACCACTTCGCAATCGGCGACCTTCCGGCTGGTCACGACGACGTGGGCGCCCTCGGCGGCGAACGCCCGGGTCATCTCCTGCCCTAGACCTCGGCTGCCACCGGTGACGACTACGACCTGGCCATCGAATTCCATTGGTACCCCGTTGTCTCAGCGGACCCTGCGGCAGGCCGAACGCCCGGACGCAGCGCCGCAATTAAAATGAGTGA
Source organism: Nocardia sp. NPDC055029 (assembly GCF_053608525.1). Classification (NCBI taxonomy): domain Bacteria; kingdom Bacillati; phylum Actinomycetota; class Actinomycetes; order Mycobacteriales; family Nocardiaceae; genus Nocardia; species Nocardia sp. NPDC055029. Next base: position 38,710 of record NZ_JBSGVQ010000021.1, on the reverse strand, counting down.
TCACTACATTATAACCAACCCCGAATCGGGAAGTCGAGGGGGTGATCGATGAGGATCTGGCAGCCCGGATCGGTGCTTCGGGCAGGGCGCTGCGGCGCCGTGGCCCTGTCAGCCGACCGGCCGGCATGCGTCGTGCTACGGGCCTGCCGAAATCCTTGGGAGGGGTGTCTCGCGTGATGGACGCAAGGCGAACGGAGGAATCTGCACGTGAGGTGGGCCTAGACTGTGTCGTCGTGAGCGAACCTGATCAGTCGACTAGTAGTGGCCCGCGCCGACCGGGTCGACCGCGAGGCAGCTTGGCCAGCAATACCGAGGCGACGCGGGAACGGATCGTGGACGTGGCGATCGAACTGTTCTCCACGGTGGGCTACCACGCTACGAGTGTCGCAGAGATCGGCAACCGCACGGACCTGCAGCCCGGTGCGTTGTACTACCACATCAAATCCAAGGAAGAGTTGCTATGGGAAATTCTACGGAGCTACACCGAGAAGGCCCTGGCTGGAGCGCAGCGGGTTGTTGCAGCGGATGTCGCTCCCTTGGAGAAGCTGGGACGGCTGATCGACGTCCATGTCAGCATCATCGCGCGACATCGTCGTGAGGTGCTCATTCAGATGCGCGATGCAGATGCCCTCAGTGTCGAGCACATGCGTGAGCTGCAGGTACTGCGGCAGGCAGTGCAGGAATGCTGGGAGGGTGTGCTCGAAGAGGGCTACCGCGTGGGCGAGCTTACCCGGGCCAGCCGCATAGTAGCCAATGGCTTGCTGGGCATGATGAATTCGGTCGCGCAATGGTACCGGCCTGGGCGAGGGCAAGGTGTCGACGAGATCGCGGCAGAGTTCCGGGGGATGGTCATCGACGGCTTGGCTAGGTAGGGCTTCGTCTCCTGGCCCCGCATGCGCTGCGGGCTTCTTTCGCCTTGATTTAATTGAGTGTACACTCAATACAAAAACCGGTGCGAGATGGACTCGACCAGCTGTTCCAGGAGAAAGAGCGCATGAGCATTGACATTGTCCGGGCCGCCATCGTCACAGGAGCTGCTCGCGGCATCGGTGCCGCCACCGCGAAGCGGTTGGCCGCCGATGGGTTCGCAGTCGCGGTTCTCGATATTGACGAAACAGCCTGCAAGACCGTTGTTTCCGAGATCGAAGCGGCCGGTGGTACTGCACTCGGTATCGGCGCGGACGTTTCGGATGAGGGCAGTGTCGACTCAGCAGTGAGCCAGACTGCTGCGGAGCTCGGCGCGCCTCTGGTGCTGGTCAACAACGCCGGAGTCATCCGCGACAACATGTTGTTCAAGATGACTACGAACGACTGGGACACCGTCATGAACGTGCACCTGCGTGGCTCTTTCCTCATGAGTCGCGCCGCGCAGAAGCACATGACTGAGGCGAGATGGGGCCGGATCATCAACTTGTCCAGCACATCTGCGCTCGGCAACCGCGGTCAGGCCAACTACTCGGCAGCGAAGGCCGGGCTGCAAGGCTTCACGAAGACTCTGGCGTTCGAGCTCGGCAAGTTCGGCATCACCGCCAACGCGATTGCCCCAGGTTTCATCGAAACCGAGATGACCCAGGCGACGGCTGAGCGGATGGGAGTGCCCTTCGAACAGTTCCGCGACGCGATTGTGAAGGGGATCCCGGTCGGCCGGTCGGGTAAGCCCGAGGATATTGCGAGCGCGGTGGCCTTCTTGGCGAGTGATGGGGCGGGGTACATCTCGGGCCAGACCCTGTACGTAGCCGGCGGCCCGACTGTCTGAGCGACCGGAAGAGCTGAAAGATGAAAATCTTCAACGGAATCGACGATTTCGTGCGAGCAGTCGGTTCGCACCTGGGCTACAGCGACTGGTATCCGGTCACCCAGGATCAGATCGACGTATTCGCCACCGCGACTGGTGACGATCAGTGGATTCATGTGGATCCGCAGGCGGCCGCCGAAGGGCCCTTCGGCGCCCCGATTGCGCACGGATTCCTTACGTTGTCGATGCTGCCTGTGCTGACCGGCCAGATCTGGCGCATCGACGGTTTGAAAATGGGAATCAACTACGGCTGCAACAAGGTTCGGTTTCCTTCTGTTGTGAAAGTCGGAGACCAAATACGGGTGGGTGTGGAACTGACCGCCGCCACCGCGCTTCCAGCCGGAACTCAGGTCACGGCGACCGCGACCGTCGAGGTCGCAGGTGGCGCCAAGCCTGCGTGCGTGGCTGAATGGGTGCTGCTGCTGGTCGATTGACCGACTATGCGCGGAAGTACCTGCCCGCCCGGGTCATGCGCCGTCGGCGCCGCAGCTCACTCCGGCTCGGCCGCGACGCCCCGGTTGACCCGGTCCATACCAACCAGCGGAAAGAACGACGACTGATGAGCCACTACAAGAGCAACCTCAGAGATATCAGATTCGAGCTGTTCGAGGTCCTCGGACTCGGTGACATCCTCGAACGCGGATACTACGACGATCTCGACTCCGAGACCGCCCACAATATCCTGGAGGAGGTGGCCAGGCTCGCCGAGGGGCCGGTCGCCGAATCCTTCGCCCAAGCCGATCGTGATCCGGTGTCCTTCGATTCCGCCAGCCACGAAGTCCGGATCCCTGACTCGCTACGTAAGTCAGTGCTGGCGCTGAAGGAGGCAGGCTGGTGGCGGCTCGGCCTTCCGGCCGAGCTCGGCGGCGTCCCCGCGCCGCCGCCTCTGGTCTGGGCCGTGCGGGAGATGTTGTGCGCGGCTAATCCGTCGGCCACGGCGTTCGAGATGGGCGCGCAGATGGCGGATGTGCTGTTCGACATCGGCACGCCGCTGCAGAAGCATTGGGCCGTACAAGGTCTGGAACGCGGGTGGGCGGGCACTATGGTGCTCACCGAGCCGGATGCAGGGTCAGATGTTGGCGCGGGCCGGACAAAGGCGATCCCGCAGCCGGATGGTACGTGGCACATCGAGGGTGTAAAGCGTTTCATCTCGGCAGCCGACGTGGGTGACCTCGCGGAGAATGTCTTCCATCTGGTACTTGCGCGGCCGGTCGGTGCTGGGCCGGGTACCAAGGGCCTCAGTCTCTTCTATGTTCCGAAGTATCACTTCGACTTCCAGTCGTTGGAATTGGGTAAGCGCAACGGTGTTTTCGTCACCGGTATCGAGCACAAGATGGGCATCAAGTCCTCGCCGACCTGTGAGCTAACCTTTGGCGGCACCGAGGTGCCCGCGGTCGGTTGGTTGGTGGGGGACGTGCACGACGGCATCGCGCAGATGTTCAACGTCATCGAAGGCTCACGGATGATGGTCGGCAACAAGTCCGCCGGCACCCTGTCCACCGCCTATCTCAATGCCCTGGAGTACGCAAAGCAGCGCATCCAAGGATCTGACCTCGCCCAACTCGCCAACAAGAGCGCTCCACGGGTAACCATCCTCCACCATCCCGAAATACGACGTTCCCTTCTCACCCAGAAGGCGTACGCCGAAGGTCTGCGATCCCTGTATTTGTTCACCGCAGCGCACCAGGGGAGGAGTCCACAACTGGCGCAGCATGTTTCGGGCGCAGACGCCGCGCTCGCGGCACGGGTCAACGACTTCCTGCTGCCGGTCGTCAAGGGCGTCGGATCCGAACGCGCCTATGACACCCTGAAGTTGGGCCTGCAGACGCTCGGTGGCTCGGGCTTCCTGCAGGACTACCCGCAGGAGCAGTACATTCGCGACACCATGATCGATACCCTCTACGAGGGCACCACCGCCATCCAGGCACAAGACTTCTTCTTCCGCAAGATTCTCCGGGATGGTGGGCGCGCATTCGACCATATCCGCGGCCGGATCGCAGACTTCCTCGCCGCAGGGGACCCAAACGACCGTCTCAGTCGCGAAAGGCGGCTGTTGGCAACGGCTGTCGATGATGTCTGTGCGATGGTGGAAATCCTCACCAGCTATCGCACCGCTGCCGACTCCGATCCTGCACAGATCTACAAGGTCGGGTTGGGTGCGGTGCCGCTGCTCTACGCTGCCGGTGATCTCCTCATCGGTTGGCGGTTGCTCGAACGAGGCACCGTAGCGCTGAAATCGCGGAGCGGCGACGCCGAGAAGGACTCCTTCTATGACGGCAAGATCATGGTGGCGTCGTTCTTCGCCAAAACTGTACTGCCGACCCTCGCTTCGACTCGCGCCGTCCTCGCGTCACTGGACACCGATGTGATGGGGTTGGACGAGGCAGCGTTCTGACAGACTCTCGGTCGAGCGCGAGATATTGCGGCGACCCGGTTTCAGGGTTCTGCATGCCGGCACCGGATTGCGGTTGTGCTCTATCACAGCCGCGATCCGGTCGTGCGTAGTGTGGAGGGGTCAAAGGCGAGCGGATGCTCGTGACAGTGGATCTGCGGCGACGCCGTCTATCGTGGCCGGCGATCTGCGGCGTTCAATAATGAAACGATGGGGTCGCCTGCGCCGCGACCGTGCGCCAGTTGCCTCAACCGGCGGGACGTCCCGAGCGGGGTGTGGGAATTCGGTGAGTACGAGAAGCTGGTGCTCACAACGATGACATGCTCCCGGGCGAGTGGAGATCAGGGTTGGACCATTGGCGCCAAGAGCGACGGCGTCTATCCGCCCTGCTCCGAGGATCGGACAGGCTGGCAGATGATGATACGGGAATCCTAGGCTCGCGACCGTCCCGATGGGCCAACAAGCGGCCCGCCGACGATCATTACCTGCATGGAGGTCGATCTCTTTGCCGACTATGGGTGTCGTTGATGCTGACAGTCGAACGTGCACTGCTCCGGCCACCACCGACCCCCCGTGTCTATGCGTAGTAGAATCTTTACTGAACTACGCATTATTGAACAAACTAGTATCATTGATGCTAGTCTGTGGGGTACATGGCAGATGGGCTAGCGCAACGTGCTGGGCGGCCTGCGGGATCGAGGGGAGATCGCGATGGCATTTGTAATCACGGATATTTGCATCGGCTGCAAGGACTCGTCCTGTGCGACTGAATGCCCGGTAGGCTGTATCCATCCACAGCCCGGAGAACAGGGATATGAGACCGCCGCGCAGCTTTACATAGATCCAGTGGCGTGCATCGACTGCAACGTGTGCTCGTCGGTGTGTCCGGTGGATGCAATCTATCCGGCCGATCTGGTCCCCGCAGAGCACGCGGCTAGCGTGCTCGCAAACGCAGTCCACTACGCTTCGTCTACCTCGGCGGAGGAACCGACTCCGCAATCGGCCCGGCCTGCGGTCGTTCGTTCTGGTGCGGTGGGGCGCATGCTCGGGTTGGTCTCGCGGGCGCGGCGAGGAAGTCGCGGCAAGGATGAGAACTAAATGGCTGGAATTGCTGAGGCGTGATGCAACTGTGGGTGGTTCAAAGTAGCCGTCGCCGCCCGATGGAGCTCACCGGGGAATGTCGCTGAGTATCAGGGACCTGTGGGGATTGCCGCCGACCTCAGCCCATTGCGCTGGATACAGGCTGTGTGTCACTGAGGCGGGGGCTTCGCGGCTTCTGTCGGCCCTCTTACTCATGCCGAGGTCGCGGTAGTAGACTAACGCCGACGCCGTGTTCGCCGAACGATTTGGTCCCAGCGAGTGCTCGATAGGGATCTGTGGCCGCCTGCATTGGGGCACTTACGTTGGCGACTAGCGCTCGAAAGCATCGGTTCCATTCCGAGGACCTGTACCAAGTGTCTGCGGCGAAAGTGGTCGCGTGGCATCGATCCGGCACCTTTCCGGTGCAATGCTGGGCGGTGCCTGTCAATATCGCGGGCTCCGCCCGTCTCGGTACTCATCGGCGGTGGTGCGGATATATGCCGATTGAGGGCTGTAGAAGGTGGTTGTCGTGCAGTCGACGAGTCTCGCGGCAGGCCGCGTCGTGGATACTCATGGGTCATCTGCTCGTTGTCGCCGACAGCAAACGTCGACACTCGCCGCACCGATCCCACTCCTGATGAGAAGTGTGAAACATGGCCACACCGCCTGTTGAGATGGCCGCTCCCAGCGGGTCGTACATCGCCTTCTATGCGGTCACCCTCTGTAGTCTGGCCGTTTCACTTTCGTGGTTGACCTGGCGGAGCTACTCTGCACGGTCATGGCTTCCGATATCGGTCGTCGCCGGCGGGCTGGCGGTCGGTACCGTGCTGCCGCCGATCTGTAACGCACTGACCTACGTGTGGTTTCCATCCAATATTCCTTTTGCCTACATCACCGCGTTCGGGATGCGAGATCCGGCGTTCGACCTCCTCGGATATGCCATGTTCTTCTCTGTCGGTGGTTGGTATTTCTACGAGCAGCTACGTGCTGGCCGCGGCAGGCGTGCAGTATGGGCGACCTTCGCGATATTCGCCGTGTTAGACCTAGTTCTCGAAGTGCCGTTCGTGGTGTGGGGTCTGTTCGAATACTATGGCGATCAGCCCTTCACGATCGCTGGCTTTCCGGCGCATTGGTGCATCATGAACGGCGCTGTTCCCATCGTATCCGGCGGACTCCTGTATCTCGCAATAGAACGCTGGCCATTTGGCGGCAACGTCGTGCTGCGAGTCGCCGCGGTACCCCTGCTGGCTGGCGGCCTACTGCTGTTGCCGATGGCACCGGTGGCTACCGCACTGAATGCCGAGATGCAGTCCAGGGTGCGATATGTGGCCGCCGTCGCAACTATGGCGATCTGCATAATTGCTGTCCGGTTTGTTGCCGAATGCTTCTCGGAGTCGACCGCTGGTGCGGGTCGACAAGGACTCGCCGACGCGGCATAGGCTCGGTCGCCGTGCCGGTCCCGAACACGAACTCCCTGGTGGGGGAGAGATTTGCCGAATGACCTCGACGCCAGGACGCGCTGGTCGGGGTCCGGGATGATTCTCGTCATCCTGATTGCTGTGCGACGCCTGATGCGCCCCAGTTGGCCGTACGTCAATTGGGGCGGGCACTCGGATTTATTGTGAAACACTCCACGTCGCCGTTTACGTGGACTTCCAGATGCCGATGCGCAGAAGTCGTGTCTTTCGTTGTAGATCCCCGGGTCGGTATTGCAGCTTACGTGGATTGGTCTTCTAATGGTTTCAGGGACAATTCCCGTAGGTCGAATATGGGATCTTCTGTTCGCTTCTAGGATACAGTGCATGTGTGGACTCCAAATCGATTGCGCGCCAAAGGCTGCGCAAGTTCGAAGGCCCGGAGGCAGCCGACCTGGCCATCTTCGCTGCGGCCGAAAGCCTGCTCACCGAAGGTTCATTGCAAGATCTCACGGTTTCTCAGATCCTGAAACTAGCGAAAGTTTCGCACGTGAACTTCTACTATTACTTTGCTTCCATATATGACGTTATCACGGCCATGGTCGTGCAACTTCTCGATGACATATATGGAATCGAAGCGCAAGTTTCGGCTGAATCGGACAAGTGGCAAGGGCGCAATGTCGAAGACCGTTTGCGGCGAATGTTCCAGCTGTGGATCGAGAAGAGTGCGGTGATCTGCGCGGCAGTCGAACACATTCATGGAGTTCCGCAGCTTGCCGAGGCGTGGCAACTCATGCTCGACCGTGCGGTGAACGACGTCGCTCGTGAAGTCGACGAACAGCGACAGGTTAGGGCTGCGACGGAGGGCGTCCCCGCGACGTTGGTCGGCGCAGTGCTGGTCTGTGGCTACGAGCGGGCCTTGTATGTCGGAGCACGCGCCTTCGACAGATGGCTCCGAAATTCTGAAGCAGCCGTCGAGTCACTCATCGCGGAGGTAGTTGCCGCAGTGTATGGCGATATCACGCCTGTGCGGCTGACGAGGGAACTGGCTTCCCAGGATGAGGCCGTCTCATTGCCGATTGCCGGCGGCCGAGCCTTCGCTTGTCTTTTTGGTCGAGACGGTGACCAAAAGTCCGGGGTGGCTATCTTGCGGGCGATGAACGAGCTACTCGCCGGGCGGACCCTAGATCAGCTCAGCGTGACCACAGTCGTAGAGCGGGCGGGTGTTTCCCCCGCTACCTTCTACTTCTATTTCGACAACATGGACGATGCCTTCACGGTTCTGTTCGATCGGGTGGCTGAGGAGATGATCGGACGATTCGAAAAGCTGGCCTCGGCGGACCGTACCGATCCGGACAGGATCAGGTGGGTGGTCACTTCGTGGCTCCAACTCGATCCGGAGTACTTGGGCGTGATGCGAAATTCCGTGCTCGAGTGGCCGCGGAGGCCCGAGTTGCGCCGGCGCTATCTCGCCGGCATGGCTGAGATGATCTCTCTGATGGCGGAAATGATCGAGATGGATCGGAATGCGGGTATTGCCGTCGCCGGCCCGCCGGCTCAGCAGCTGGCGTCCACGCTGATGTGGATGATCGAGCGAAGCATCGCCGGATCCCTGCTCGGCGAATCGCGCCTCCACGACCTGGTTTCAGTCGCAGCCTTCCTTGGTGACCTGCTGGTATCGGTTATCTACGGGAGTGGTCAACCGTCCGAGCGGCCGTAGACGCAGCTCCGCAGTTCGCACAGCGCTAGCGAACGGCGATGGGTTGGCAGGCGATTCGCCGAACAGACGACAGCCCCGCCCGTCGCCGTGTCCAAGAGATTGCGGTGCGGTGAGGACCGCTGGCACTATTGCGGTCCTCACCGGCATCCTGTTACATCGCAGTATCGAGCTGGGCTGTCTGCGGAGCTTTGGTGGCGCCAGGGTGGAGCTGTTGCCTTGGCATCGCAACGGTAATGAACCTGACGCAGGCAAGGCTGAACGCCATTGAAACGAGTGCGCACGCGTACTTCGCGGGCATCGACCAGTCCGAATTGAGCGCTGTCGAGATTGGCCACCCTACTGCGCCGCCTGCGGCGGCGAATACGACGGGGGGGACGGCAATCAGCCATAGCTGCTTCACGCCGCGCAGATGTGGCAGTAGTGATGCGACGACAGCCCCTCCCAGGATGGCGGCGAGGCCGTCGATGCCTGCCCACCACAGAGGGTAGCCCGCAATGTTCATCGGCGGGTCGCCGAAGAATCGGAGGATCCCGATCCATGAGCTGGCTCCGATAGCGAGGAAGTCGATCACGATGATGGCCCCATACAGCTTCCAGACGAATCCGGCCGTGACATTGGTCTGAAATGCTCTGGCGATGATGTACAACAACCCACCGCAGAACCACGCGTAACCGATCGGGACGAAGAGTGGCACTGACCGTCCGAATGAATCGAGGGTGGGCAGCGGTTGGTCGAGTGGGTAGGTGACCAAGATCGTGTTGTCGAACCAGGACTCCATCAGACCTGCGAATGCACCCCCCAAGAGTAGTGCCGGCAGTGCCGGACCGACCCGCCGCTCCTTCGGCGTTACGACCCAGTAGATGGCGAAACCGCTGGTGATGAAGGCCATTGCGATGGTGTACACGATCATGGCCCCATCGCGGGCTGGGAGGATGGGCATCTCCTGGAATGCGGTTAGGAACATCCGGACCTCACTTTCGTCGGGCGTAGCTCAGTGCACGACCCGCACAGAGAAGTGAAGCACAACCTACGTATTCGCGATGCCAAATTTGATACAAATGCTATCATGCGTAGATACTGACATGCTCTACTACGCGAATGTGTCGCGAATCGGTGATTGCCAAGATTGAATCGGGTTGCGAGTGGCCCGGCGTCGAAGGCGGGCGCCGACCGGCTGTGGCTGTGCGTGCTGAATCCGTTGCTGCGCATGTGGATCTGCGGACCGTGTTGGGTTGCGTTGCACCTCGATCGTGTGCAACGCGGGCGTAGGTGGGTGGTCGGCAGGCCACCCGTGTTGCGGAAGCATGTTGGCCACATGCGTATGGTAGAGGCTAAAATCATGCGCATGCTTGATTAATTGACCAGATCCGGTCATACTATGCGCATCGACGCGAACGTCTGACGCTTCGCGGGTTTCACACTGCGAGGAGATTGGACATGGCCCAGCCCACCTTGTCGGAGTCGTCGGCTCCGGCGGATTCAACGCCGGGGCAGGCCCGTCGACTGCAGCTCGACTACCGGCGTAGAAAGACGCTCGCGGTCGCTAGCGAGATCTTTGCCATGCGTGGCTACCACGCGGCGACGGTGGAGGAGATCGCAAAACGCGCCGGATTCAGCAAGCCCATCCTGTATACGCAGTTCTCGGGCAAGTTGGATCTGTACCTAACGGTTCTGCAGAGTCACATCGATACCTTTACCGGTAGCGTGCTGTGCGGGCTACGGTCGACCGCGGCCAACCCGGTCCGTGTTCGCGCTGCGGTTCAGGCATACTTCGACTTCGTCGACCATGAGACGCAAGGCTTTAGATTGGTTTTCGAATCGGACCTGACCAGTGAGCCGTCTGTGCAACTGCGGGTCCGTCGGGCGACCGATACGTGCATCAACGCGGTGAGTGAGGTGGTGGCGCACGAGTCGGGGCTGAGCTGGCACCAGGCTCATCTGATTGCCGCCGGGATGGTGGGAGCCAGCCAGTTCGCCGCGCAGTATTGGCTCGATACCGGCCGTGTGACGCCGAAGGATGAAGCAGTCGAAGCTGTCATTGCATTGTGCTGGGGCGGTCTTTCGGTCGTGCCACTGCGTCGCGCCGATTGATCACCGGCGCTCGAACCAACGTAGCCCTGGCCGGGCAAGCATCCAACGAGAACGCATGTCGCGGTCAACGGTCCTCGTATGGATCGCACGTGCGGCGGCCGGTACAGATGCCTGGCGCTGCCAATGCGGAGTTCGCAGGTGAAGGCGGTCATGAGTTCGGCTGGGCGCTACCCCCTCTGTTGCCTGCTGCGCAGCGTCAGAAGGAGATTCTGACCGAGAGTCCAGGTCTGGTGAAGTCGTCGCTGGTGTGCTGTGGATCGAGAACCCGCTCGGCCGAGCCCTGTTCGACATCGCGAGTTGGTCCATCGTCCGGCTCGAACGATGTCTTGCGTGCTCAATCATGGCAATGAGTGCGCATACTGCCAAATCTGTTGCGCAAGCGTGATGTATCGCGTAGTTTGACTCCTTGGTGTCGGTCCCGTCTTGGTTGAGTGCCATTGCGGGTGATCGTCGGTTGCGGTGTCAAAGTCGCATATCGGCGCGGATCAAACCGCCACAGTGATGGAAGGAACCTCTCGAAACATGGCCCTGCTGTCTCGACATGCTCGACGGATGGCGGGCGCTAGATACCGCCCCATGCGCAGGCGACGGCGCGCATCGGAGTCGTTCTTCCCCTTCGGGTTAGCGAAAATGGCACCTATCGCACCGCTGGCCGTCAAGAACCGTGAAGGAGGCGGTCGCGGATGACCACGACCACCAAAGTGCTCAACCGCCGGGCCGGTGATTTTTCGTACCTTGCAGCGCTGCGGGACCGAATCCGTCGTCCCGGGTCGGTCCGCACGCGAGTCCTTTCTCTCGTGCTCATTCCCAGTCTTGCGCTGATGTTTACTGCTGGCGCCTTTGCGGCAATGTTGGCGAAACAGGGAGTCGACGCGAAAAGGTGGTCGGATGCCCTGAGTACGTACGTCAACCTCACGCTCGAGTTTGTCGTAGCGGTACAAGCGGAGCGATCGGATAGTCAACGCGTTGTGGCCGGCGATAAACAAGCTGCGGTCGACTTGTTGGGGCGCCGGACCGCAACAGACGCCATCCTGCGTAAGGCTGCACCGGCAGGTCCTCGATTGCAAGAGTTGAACCCGGAAATAATGGCGAAGGCTCTACCGGAGTTTCAGGCTTCGGTTTCGACGTTGCCGACGATTCGTCAATCTGTGGACAGGCGGCAAGCCCAGATTTCCGAAATTGATGAAGTCTACTCTGACGTAGTCGAGATGTTGGTCACTATAATGAACAATCTGGCCCGCGCCTCCAGAGATCCAGAAACGGTTGCAGTCGAGATGCTCGCCGCTGATCTTTTGCTAACCGCTGACCAGTACTCCCGTGCGGTAGGTCTAGCCGGTGGAATGATAGTCGTCGAGGGCGATCCCACATTTCCGGAACGTATGAAGTATTTGCAACTGTCTGGCGGTTTTCGAAATCAGCTCGAATCCTTGGTGCCGCAGTTGAGCGCCACGGATCGTCGTGAATACGACAGGTTGACGGAAAGCTCGGAATGGCGGATGGCCCTCGCCGCCGATGAATCCTTGGGTGAATTCGGGGAGCTGCACGTACCGCTCGCAGATTGGGTGGCCGTCCACGATCGGATCGCACATACCCTGCACGGTCTCTGGAGTAGAAATTACAGCGCGGCCTTGGCTGCTTCAGCGGCGTCGGCGGGTGGTCAGATTGCGCGATCATCAGTTGTCGGTATCGCGATGCTTGCCGTGGTGGTGGCGACGCTTTTCACCTCTATGCGTATTGCCGCCACCCTGGTCAGGCGCCTGCGCTCGCTGCGAGACAAGACGATCGAGTTGGCGGAGCAGACGCTGCCGGAGATGATGCAGCGGTTGCACGAGGGACAGTCGGTGGATGTCGACAGCGAATTGGTGCGCGCAGATGAGGGGCGTGACGAACTCGGACAGGTAGCGGGGGCACTCTATACCGCACATAGTGCCGCGCTAGCGGCTGCGGCTGCGGAGGCGAAGGCGCGGACCGGCTTCAGTAAGGTCTTTCTGGACATCGCTCGCCGGAGTCAGGTGCTGGTCCATCAACAGCTCGCTGTGCTTGACGCTGCCGAGTCCAAACAGGACAACCCAGAGCACCTCGAGATGCTGTTCCAACTTGATCATCTGGCTACACGTGCTCGCCGGAATGCGGAGAACCTGCTTATTCTCGGTGGTGGCCAAGCTGGCCGCAAATGGCGACAGCCGGTATCGCTCGAGGAGATCGCTCGTAGCGCAATCTCGGAGACGCGTGACTTCACCAGGGTGACGGCAGTCAGGATGCCGGATGTACGCGTGGTCGGTACCGCCGTTGCGGATCTCATTCACCTGCTCGCGGAGTTGGTCGACAATGCGACATTCTTCTCACCTCCCGGTGCGCCTGTGACGGTTCGGGGGAACATCATCGGGAAGGGAGTCGTTGTCGAGGTCGAGGACCAGGGGCTGGGGATCCGGCCGGAGGAACGAGACCGGCTGAACGCATTGCTCGCCAGCCCGCCGGACTTCCAGGAGATGGCCACATCTCGCCACCGGCATCTCGGTTTGTTCGTGGTCGGCCAATTGGCGGTGCGCCACCACATCGGAGTGAATCTCTTGGAGTCGGCGTACGGGGGAATCAAAGCGATCACCATACTGCCGACCGCATTGTTGGACGGCGGCACCGATATGCTGACTACGATGCCTACGGGTTCATGGTCGGACCAGCCGCGTGCTACCGATGCTGTGATGATGCGGGCAAACGGTGAGCCTGCATTTCCACACCATGCCGAAGATGTTGAACGGACAGGGTTGCGGAGCGAGCAGCCAGCGTCCAGTGACACTGAACAACACGGAGTGGCAGTATTTTTGACCTCGAAACGCGATACCGCGCAGGAAGGTTGGGGGAGCCGGGTGCCGCTCCCGAAGCGTCAGCGGCAAGCGCACCTTGTGCCGCAATTGCAGGTCGAGCAGAGTACGGTCGTGCATGAGTCGCAGAAGCCCCGGCAGCGCAACGCGGATAACGCTCGAAATGTGATGTCCGCCCTGCAGACCGGAACCCGCGAGGGTCGTGTCTTCGCCGTGAAGAATCTGAATGGAAACGGATGGTCGGGAAATGAATAACTATGCCTCTTTCGATCCTCCCATGGACAGTCTGGACTGGCTTATCGATGACTTGATCGGCCGCCTGCCAGGTGCCGAAAAGGCGGTCGTATTGTCCGACGATGGGCTTGTAATCGCGCGCTCGCAGACTGTCGAACGAGAGGCTGCTGAACATCTTGCAGCGATGGCCTCTGCTCTCGGTAGCTTGGCCCGAGGGGTGGGAATCCAGTTCGGGAAGGGGGGAGTGCAGCAGACTGTGGTGGAACTCGAAGAGGGCTACCTGATAGTGACGGAGGCTGGGTACGGGGCTTGCTTGGCGTTGCTCACTTCGGTCGATTCAGACCTAGGGATGGTCGCCTACGAAATGAACGTGATCGTCGAAAAGGTTGGCGACAAATTGTCTGCCGCGCCTCGTGTCAGGATGGTTGATTCACGAGCTCAACGGCCATGAAGGACGACGAGGCAGACCGCTGGTTCGATGATGACCCCGGTCCGCTGGTGCGTCCATTCGCGGTAACCCGAGGGCGGGCGGGACGGAACGTTCACGATCTGGATTTGATCACTCTGGTCGTCGCGATCCGCCCACTTGTAGAGACTACAACCATGGATCGCGAATACGAGGAGATTCTGCGTATGTGCGACGGTTCGCCCGTTTCCATCGCTGAAATCTCCGCGCATTTGAAACTGATGCTTGCAGCGGTGAAGGTGTTGGTCAGTGATCTGATCAGTTCGGGTCACCTTCTCCACCAATCTCCCCCACAGTCGCTGGGTAGGGACAATATTCAACTACTGCAGGCGGTCCTGGAAGGCGTACGAAATGCCTGATTCGTCGGAACTTGGCACCCGGGCGGTAAAACTTTTGATCGCCGGTGGATTCGGCGTTGGAAAGACCACCTTTGTGGGAGCGGTGAGCGAGGTCGAGCCGCTGCGGACCGAAGAACAGCTTTCCGATATCGGCTCGGTCGTCGATGATCTGACCGGGGTCGAGACGAAGAAGACGACGACCGTCGCACTCGACTTCGGCCGCATCACCATCAACTCCGAGATCGTATTATACCTGTTCGGTACCCCTGGGCAGGATCGTTTCTGGTTCATGTGGCGCGAGCTGTCGATAGGTGCGCTGGGCGCCGTAGTGCTCGCGGATACGCGCCGGCTGGAAGATTCGTTCGCGGCGGTCGACTTCTTCGAGTCCCGCGATATTCCCTTTATCATCGCAGTGAACTGCTTCGACGGAGCGGATATGTACGAGGAGGCGGAACTGCGCAATGCCCTCGATATCGGGCTCAATGTTCCGATGCAACTCTGCGACGCGCGTGATCGCGCGTCTGCGAAACTTGTGGTCGTTCGCTTGCTCGAGCACCTCATCGCATCTGTGTGAATCTGGACGAGTTCGTGTGACGCGTGGGCCGATGCACTTCGTGGAGGCAAGCGCGCTGACGGAGGCCATTGATCTGCCGGCTCGTTGACATATCCCTGACCAGGCAGACCGAGAAACGCTCGTGAGTGCTGGTCGGCTTGCTGCAGCGGATCGCAGGATCCGTGGAGAAGCTGCGAACTCATCGAGTTCCACGTTCGCGTCGACCAGCGCGAGATCGTCCATCGGGGCTCTTTGGTCCCCTCGATCGGCGCTGGCGGCGGCAGCAGTTTCACTGTGTGATCTTCGGGTGCAGATGTGAAACCCGGCAGATCAGTCGATATCAGCAGCGCGAAATCCGCGGGCCTTGGTGTCGTGAGGCGGCCCCAACCAAGGCCAAACCCAGATCGCGTAGGAAACACAGCTTGTAGCCCTGCATCTACAGACTACGACGGTCATTTGGACGGTTGATACGCATCCTTGAGGCAAATTTGCTACGCAGATAGTTGCGGCGACCCGACTGCTGTGGCATGGTGATCCCACGGTTGAGTGATCGCAGACACAGTGAAGGTGAGTTGTGAGATCCACCTCAGAAGCCTGGTCTGCAAAGGCTCGGCAAAGTCTCTCGAGAAGCAATGGCAGAGGTCGGCGAGATGAGTGAATCAACAGCTATGGCTGTACTTGGAGGTGGGCCGAGAGCTGGGCGATACGGATCCAGCCCCGACGGTCCACTACCCTCCATCGACGGGCCCTCTGTTCGGAAGGGCTGGGGTCGGCGAGTCGCTGGGACGATGCGACAGAGCGTCGGCACCATCGGTCGCTCCGCGCACCTCACCGCGGAGGTTGTCCGCTTCACCGTCATCGATGTTGTCCGCCTCCGGATTCCGATGCAGGAACTCCTCACCCAAACGTGGGCCTTGCTGAAGGTAACGGCGGCACCGGCCCTGCTCATGGCAATCCCGATCGGTGCCGAGGTCTCGGTGCAGGTCGGCGGATTGATGAGTCAGGTCGGGGCCAGCTCGCTTGCTGGTGCAGCCAGCGGGCTCGGCGTAATCAGTCAGGGCGCACCGATGGCGACAGGGCTACTCATGAGTGGGGCGGCCGCTTCTGCTGTGGCTTCCGATCTCGGAGCGCGGACAATCCGCGAGGAGATCGACGCTATGCGAGTCATGGGAATCGATCCCGTCGAGCGGCTGGTGATGCCGCGGTTCATCGCCATGATCTTTATTGCACCGATTCTGTGCACACTGATCATTACGGCCGGTGTTTTCGCCGGCCTTGCGATCGCAGTCGCGGTCAGCGATGTGGTGCCGGGTAGCTTCTGGCAGTCGCTTGGCGCGTTCGCGACGACGACCGATGTCATGTTCGCGATGCTCAAAGCGTTGGTCTTCGCCGGCCTGGTCGTACTCATCGCCAGCTTGCGCGGATTGGAAGCCAAGGGCGGGCCGAGGGGAGTTGCCGACGCGGTGAACGCATCGGTGGTGCTGAGCGTGGTGTCGATCTTCATCGCGAATCTCGTCATCACCCAGCTGCAGTCCATGTTCTTTCAGAATCAGATTTCATGACCATGACCAGTGCATCGAAGTACACACCGTTTCCGCGGCTCAGCGCGATGATCCGGCCGATCCGGCGGGGCGTGGTCGGAGGCTTCCACGAGGTCGGCCGCGCGACGATTTTCGTGGCGAAGACGATCTACCTCCTCCCCAAAACAGTGCGGATGTATCGCAACCAGACATACAAGACCATGAACGGCATGGCATGGGGACGTGGCTCGGTGGTGGTAGACGGCGGCGTCGTGAGCCTGATGATGCTGCTCGGGGTGTCGGTCGGAATCGCCATTGCGGTTCAAGCCTACGATGCATTGAATCTGCTGGGGTTCGGGGCGCTGAGCGGAATCGTCGGATCTTTCGCCAATATTCGCGAAATCGCGCCGATCCTCACGGGTGTCGGATTCGCGGCCCAGGCTGGCTGCCGGATGACCGCGGAAATCGGATCCATGCGGATCTCCGAGGAAATCGATGCGACCGAAGCCCTTGGGTTGCAGGCTATTCCGTTCGTGGTCGGCACGCGCCTGATCGGTGGAATGCTCTGCGTCGTACCTGCCTATCTACTGGCGCTCGTCGTCAGCTTCATAACAGGCGGGACAATTATCAAAGTCTTCCGCGGAGAAGCGCCCGGCACTTACGACCACTACTTCAGTCAGTTCTTGAGCGTCTCGGAGGTCGGCTTCTCACTACTCAAGGCAGTGATCTTCTGTGGTGCCGTCACGTTGATTCATTGCTACTTCGGATACTTCGCTCACGGCGGTCCAGCGGGTGTCGGCGCGGCATCGGGAAGAGCGATCCGAATGAGCCTCATCGTGATCGTTGCAATGAACTTCATTCTCTCCGTATCCATCTGGGGTCTCAGCCCCGAGATGGTGTTCAAAGGGTAGGCGATGGAACAGGACTTCATTCGAGGCACAGCTCGAAGTCAGGCACTGGTGGTGGAGGCCACCGCGGCGGTCGTGGTGGTGGTCGTCATCCTCGCTGCGGTGCTGGGCATGGTGCATCAGCGCAAGCAAGAACATGCCGGCAAGATCTTGCTCGGGATCGAAACCCCCTACGTGGCACCCGGTGTGCTGGCAGGCACACACGTGATGATGCACGGAGTCGAAGTTGGCGAGGTGACCGAGCTCGGGCGCATCTCCGATGGAGTGCTGCGGATGACCGTCGCGCTGAATGCAGAGCGCATCGCGGGGCTGACGGACACGTTCGAGATCGACTATCGGCCGGAGAACTACTTCGGTGTCACGGCAGTCAATATCGTCGGCGGCACGGGCGGCGGGAGGCTAGTTTCAGGGCTGACGATGAGCAGGACGCCGGTTGGCGACTTCTCCATGGCGACAATGATCGAGAAGGGCTCGCTCGTTGTCGATGGGACGCTGACGAATGACATCATCACTTCCCTGGACAAGATTGTCCGCTACACGAACGGTCTGAATCCGATGATTCAGACGGGAATAGTGGTAGCCGACCGGATAGCGAAGACTCAGAAGGCGTTGCCGAGCGAATCGATCGGCCACTTCAATGACATTCTTGCGGTCCTCCCGGTCTTCAACCGCGAAGTCATCGGAAGCCTGAACGCTGTCTACTACTCCGGGTACAACCGGCTTCCGGATGGGACGATCGCGGTCAACGACGACATGATGGATCGCAACGACACAGCGCTCCAGCTCGCTGCCACCGACCTGTTCGGCGCTGCAGGTCAACTGCTGCAATCGCACCCTGACGAGCTCCTTCCTGTACTCGATGCGGTGCAGGCGATGGCAGGCGTCGTCCCCGATGTCCTGGCGCACGGAGCGCTCTCCGACAAGTTCCAAACGCTGGTTGCACAATACGATCGTGCGATGCCAGGGCCCGACGGCGCCAAGACACTCAATCTGCGAATCTCCTTGGAGCGCCTGCCAGTACTGGCGGCTGGCTTCGGCCTGCCCAGTGGAGGACAGGAGCCCCGATGAAAAAGCGCCGTATCATGATTGGCCTCCTGGTCAAGCTCACCATAGCCCTCGTCGTATCGGGAGTTTTGCTGAGTCTTGTCATGAACGCTATTCGAAATCCGGTCGAAGGAGATACGAGATCTTATTCGGCTGATTTCACGGACGTGTCAGGGTTGCATCCGAATTCTGACGTACGTAGCCGAGGCGTGCAGATCGGGAAGGTGACCGATATTCACATCGTGCGCGAGCACGGTGACAGCATCGCTCGCGTTTCGTTCACATTGGTCGAACCGTATCGTCTGACGACCAACACGATACTCGCCGTGAAATTCCAGAACTTGACGGGTATTCGCTACCTCGACCTGCTGGTTCCCCAAGATCCGGGTGTGCCGGCAGAGCATCTGGCGAGCGATCGAACCAAAGCATCGTTCGACATCACTAAATTGTTCAACGGACTTCAGCCAGTGCTCGAGACCCTGAGCCCTGAAGAGATCGATACTTTCGCTGCGAACGCATTGACGGTTCTGCAAGGTGATGGCACTGGTCTGGCTCCGATGCTCGATAGCGTGCAGAAGATCGCGAACATGGCTCGTGACCGTGAGCAGGTGATTTCGACACTGGTTCAGAACATGTCGCGGATCGACGACAGTATGGGCGGTAGATCAGGAAATGTGATCGAACTGCTGCGAAGTTTCAGCCTTCCGATCAATTCGGCGATGACCGTGCTGGATGAGTTCAGAAAGGCTGACTTCTTCGGTCCTGTGTTTATGGGGCCAGTGAACCAACTGTTGATCGCGATCGGTCTGGATCGTAATTTGGACATAAATAAGATTGTGGAATCGGCATTTTCTTCGCTGGGCGGAGCCGCAGAAGCGCTGAGGCTTATGCCGGTAGCTTTCGAAGGCCTGCAAGTGCCTGGTCTCACGAACCAGGGTATTGGATCCACGATGACCTGTTCGCATGGCGGCGCGGAACTTCCAGGCATGGTGAATGTTCTGCTGAATGGAAGCAAGGTGACGATATGCAACGCCGGTTGACGACCTCCGGTGGATCGGTCGGCGCCAGTATTCTCTCGGCTGTTCGGCGAATAGTCTCGAATGAATTCTCGCTCGGCATGACAGTTGTGTTCTTGGTGACAATAATTGTAGCCGCGACGGTGGGGCTGTACCTGGCGCCACCAGGACGTAAACAGCTCAGCTTCGAGACGACTGATGCGGCTGCTGTGCGGTCGGGCCAGGACGTGCGAGTCGCTGGTGTATCGGTTGGGAAGATCAGCGCAGTGACTCTCGGTCGCGATAGGGTGCGGGTGACTGCGGATATTGGTGCTGATACATTCATTGGCGACGATTCTCGAATCGAGGTCAGGATGTTGACGGCAGTCGGCGGCTATTTTGTGACCATTATCTCGATCGGTGAAAAGCCATTGAGTGATCAACTTATCCCTGCCGAACGAGTGACGATGCCGTACTCCATCGCTGATATTCTGCAAGAAGTGCCGCGCATCACCGATAATATTGATGGCTCAACGGTGAACGCGGATATCGAGCAGCTCGCGCAGGGGTTGCAGCACAATGCGGGTTCCGTCGGCTCGTTGATCGCCGGTCTCGACAGTATCGCCCGTGTAATGGCGACTCAGCGCCTGCAGATCCGGACGACCCTGGATCTGGCGACGGAGTACGCGGAGGCTTTCAACGGCAGCCGCGAGTTCCTTTTCGACTTCATTCGGAAGATCGAGGTCGTGCTGGGAACGTATAACACGTATAGGGATGGGTTCAATCGCGCTTATCAGCTAATGGGTGATGTGGTGATGCGGTTGGAGCCGATCGAACAGTACTTCCTGGCGAATAAGGAGGAGCTCCGCGCGGTGGTCCAGCAATTGCGAGATGGAATCGCTAACTTTCTGCAAGCGATGGACCCTGCCATCGGTCAGCTGAATCAGCTCCGTGGTCAATTGGGCGGCATTCTCACCCCAGAGGGTATCGCTGAGGTCGGTGGCGGCCAGTTGCTGGCGTCGCAGTTCTGTGTTCCGATTCCGGGACGGGAGTGCTGACATGGTGAGAAAGTATCGACTTCTGATCGGAGTGGCGCTCGTTGTCACCGTGACGGCAACCGCTGCCGTGGGCTACCGATTTGTGGGCTCTGCTGGGAAAGGGAGCCAGTCCGGGTACTGCGCGTTGATGGCCGATGCGGTGGGACTGTATGTAGGTAACCCCGTAACGCAGATGGGGTATCGAGTAGGTCAGGTCGACAGTGTTCGTCCTGAAGGAGACCACGTAGCGGTATCTTTTTCGCTCGACAACGAGCGGGCATACCCCGCAGACGTCAAGGCCGTCACCCGGTCGAAGTCCGTACTGGCCGACCGAAGTCTCGAACTGGTCGGAAACTATCAAGCCGGCCCGCGGCTCGCGCCTGGCCAATGTATCGCGCGGAAGGACACCGCAACACCTAAGAGTCTGGCCGAAATCACTGGGTCCGTTGCGGACTTCATCGACCACGTCGCACCGGGCGTGGACACGCGAAATGTGGAACTGGCCGTTGACGGACTGGCGCGAGCGCTCGCGGACAACGGTGATCCGACAAGGCGGCTGATGCAGAACGCGGCCCAGGCGATGGCTAGCCCCGATCGCATGGTGTCTGACATCGGAGCGATCCTCTTCCACGCTGCACCGTTGTCAACGGAGGCGCTCGCGCAGTGGTCGACCATCCGCAGCACCCTGGATATGATGCCGGGTGGTCTGACCGCCGCGACGTACGGCCTGTGGCCCGGCGTGGAAGATCTGTTGAGGGGTATCGGTCCGCTCGTTGCAGTGCTGTATGAAATACAGACCCAGTACGGCGACATCATCTGGCCGATGGCCGACAGTCTCGCGGACATAATCCATCTCGCGGCCACACGTTCGGAGGACATCAAGGGCCTGCTGGAATCTGTGCCGCCGATCGCTGCACTTCTCGGAAAAGCATCACGGAACGAGAACGTGGTGCAGTTCCTTCCCCCGACGGTCAAAGTTGGCGTGCCGAACGGACAGCAGATGTGCGATGTTCTCAACGTGGCGATCCCAGGAAGCTGTTCGTCGGACGGCGGTGCCCTCGACATTGTCGGGGTCAACCTGCTCGATCTGGTTATCGCGAAGAAGGGGCGATGAACATGAAGGCCTCGAGAACCCTGAAAACGGTCACAGCGACCGCTATTTCGGCTTGTGTCGTACTAGTCGGCACGTCTTGTGCGCTCGACCCGGACGATATTCCGTTGCCGGGCAATAGTATCGGCGACGGCTACGAGGTCACCTTCGAGTTCGCCAGCGCGATGAATCTTCCCGATCGCGCCAACGTGACGATGGATGGTCTTCGTATCGGCGAAGTCCGTGACATCAGCCTGTCCGGTCGATCGGTGCGTATCGTCACCCGCATCGGGAGCGACGCACGAGTTCCATCGAATGTGACCGCGATCATTCGTCAGAACACTCTGTTGGGCGATACTTATGTAGCACTAGAGCGGGACACCGGCCAGGCGGCGACAGAATTTCTGCGGGACGGCAGTGTTGTCCCCCCAGCCCGGACCACCTCGCCGCCGCAGGTCGAAGACGTCATGGTGGTGCTTGCGAACTTTATCAACGGCGGTAGTGTGCAGAAGGTACAAGACGCCTTGATTCGGATCAATCGGGTCATGCCGAATCCGCCGGATCTGTCCCAGCTCGCTTCGACCGTCGCGGTCGATCTGCACGATCTTTCGGAGAACACCGCTGAGATCGACCGGTTGCTTCAAGGGCTCAATGACACATCGTTGTCCTTCGTCGACCATGGTGCAGAGCTGCAAACACTGTTCAGTGATCCTGCTGCACGGTACTGGCACCGGTTGAATGCAAATGTTCTCAAGTATGTCGGGATCATTTTGCCCTCCATCGGCAGTATCTTCGAGGGGGGATATTGGATGGTTCCCATGCTTACCTCGCTGGCGGATGCGGCCACCACGATCCGGAGTACGGCAGAAGATGTTCCCGGGGACATCGAGACGTTGAATCAATTCTTGAACCGGACACTCGTGCCGTTCCTCCGAAATCCGTCTGTCAATGTCACATCGGTGGACACGGAGCAGGGCGACGTCTTGACCGCGGATATCGCCAACGTGCTTCGAATGCTGGGTGCCGTCAAATGAACATCCGGACAGGACTCTCGATGGGCGGAATGGCGACAATCGCGGTTGCCTCAGTCCTATACATGAATCACCTTGGGCTCGGGTTCACGATAGCCGAGCCGCACCGGACCGCGACGATGAGGGTGGCTGACACCAATGGGCTGACCATCGGTTCCAAGGTTCTATTGCGGGGCACGGAAATCGGCGCGATCCAGCAGATGGAGCTCACTGCATCCGGCGTCGACATTGTGTGGAACTACAGGGATGTCTATCAAATTCCCGTGCACAGCCAGTTTCGAATCGACACGCTTTCCGCCCTGGGTGAGGCATACCTAGCGGTTCTTCCCACGACCGAAGAAGGCCCGTTCCTCGCGGACGCTGCGCTGATTCCGACCGAAGATGTCACCGTGCCGGCAACGATCCAGGACCTGTCGGCCAGGCTGACGCGGCTGCTCGACGAGATCCATCCGGATCAGATCCGGGAAATATTCCGGGAACTCAACACGGCGCTGCCTGACGATGGCCTGGTTCTGGTCGATCTTTCCCGGGCGTGGACTCTGTTCGCGGATATGGCGGAACTTCGGGCGGTCGATCTGACAACGGTGCTCTCCAAGTTCCAGGCGTTGCTCGCCGACAGCGCCTGGATTCCCGGCGATCTTGATGGAACCGCAGCGATCATCAGGCCTTTCGGTGATGGCCTTGCCGGATGGCTCAACACATCCTCACGAACGACCTATGTGGCGTTGTTCCCGGAAGGCATCGCCGAAGGAACAGGTCCGTTCCTCGACAATCTCCAGCAGTTCTTGGACAAGGTGGCACCTGACCTCCGGGTTCTCGGTGTCGCTGTGCTGCCGTCGGTCCGCGCAGCTGCGGCGGCGATGCAAACGGTGGATATCGCGCGTCTACTCGATCAGGCGATCGCGGACAGCGCCGACGGCAGCGTCACGGTCCACGTTGGCGTGCCCTGACGAGACAGGCCGAAGTGGGCCACAATTGAGAGGTAGAGAAATGAGTGGTAAGCGTAGCGACACCAAGGAACCGGATGCGGTCGTGAAAGAGGAGGCCGAATCGGTTGGAGACACCTCGACGGGGGTGCCCGCAGGCAATTCCCGGCTGTCCGGTTGGCGGTCTGCAGCTGCCCGCGGGCGGAGCGCCGGGGAATCAGCCGTGAAGGTGAAGACTCTACTCGTGGCCGCACTCGTGGCGATACTACTTGTCGCGGTCGGCGCGATGGGATGGCAGGCGCAGAGCAAGGCGAACGAGCTCGACGCCTTGCAAGCGGAGTCTGCCGATCGTGCGAACGCAGAGCGGATCGCCCTGGACTATGCGGTGGCGGCAGCTGACATGGACTTCAAAGATATGCAGGGCTGGCAGACTAGATTGACGGATGGGACTTCCCCGGAGCTGTCCAACAAGCTGAAGCAGGCCGCCGCGTCGATGGAGCAGATCATTGCACCGCTGCAGTGGACTTCGAAGTCGGAACCGATCGTCGCGAGGGTGAGGTCTGTCGCCAACGACATGTACGCGGTGGATTGCTTCGTGAGCGTGCTGACGAAGAACAGCCAGGCACCGCAAGGGATTCAGTCGACAGCGACGTATCGGTTGACGATCGACAAGAACCGTGACTGGTTGATCACCGAAGTCGGTGGGATCGAGTCCGCGTTGTCAGGCAAGTAGGCGCTTGGCGCCTGAGCGCCCGGACCGGCTCAGGCACTCCAACGTCGAAAAGCATCCGGATCCTGAGCGCCGCCGTTGACGTCAATGCGTTGATCGGGATGTGGTCGCCTTCCTCACCTGAGAGGAAGGCGACGGCCTTACAATGTCCTCCGGTGGGCGATCCGTCCCAAGGCCAGCTCGTCATAGTGTGTGGCGACACCACGCCAGTGCTTGACCTTGTTGAACGCCCGCCCGACCACATTGCGACCCTTGTAGGCATCGGAATCGAATCCCGGCGGGCGTCCACCAGCACATCTACAACGTTTCCTGTTGGCGACCTGATCGGATCGTTGCGGGATCACCGCCTTGATCCGCTTGCCTCCCAACAGCTCTCGATTCGCTGCCGAGGAATACGCCTTGTCGGCCAGGACCCGATCCGGGTGACGTCGCGGCGGGCCGCCAAACAGCCTCGGCACGGCGATCGCGTCGAGCACCGCGGGCATCATCGGTGAATCCCCCGCCTGACCCGCGGTGACCAATACAGCCAGACCACGACCGTTGCCGTCGGTGGCCAGATGGGCTTTCGTGGCCAACCCGCCCCGAGACCGGCCGATCCCGTGATCGGCCGGCTCATAACTCACCATCCCGGTCGGCTGCGGTCCCGCCACCGCGACGAGTGTTGGCGCCGTGTTGATGAACCCGCACAATCGTCGAATCGACCGAGACCACCCAATCGAGGTTCCCGGTCGCATCCGCCAACGCGGTCAACGCGACCAACACCCGATCCAGGTGCCGTCCTCGGCATAACTGCGGTGGCGCTTCCACACCGTCTGCCACGGACCGAACACCTCGAATATGTCCCGCCATGGGACCCAGGTCCGCAACCGGCACAGTATTGCCTTAGAGCTCCTAACAAGTCCGATTGCTGAGTCGTCGCCAGCAGATCAGCGCAGCGGCGAGGTCGAGGAATCCCTGGTGGATGTCGGTGCGACGTTCCCAACGGATCGCCAAACGCCGGTATTGGTGCAGCAAGGCCAGGGTTTGCTCGACGATCCAGCGGCCGGCGGTGACCTTGTCGCGGGTTCCTCGGCGTGGGATGTAGCCGGTGATCCGCCTTTGCTCGAGTTCGTCGTAGACCCGCGGATAGTCGTAGCCCTTGTCCGCGATCAGGGTCGTGATCTTCTCGCGTGGTCGGCCGGGGCGTTCTCTCAGTGGCCGTACTCGGTCGAGTAGCTCGGGCAACACGAGGTGGTCGTTGACGTTGGTCGCTGATTGCACGACCGCGAGCGGAATTCTGTTGCCGCAGGTCAGGATGTGGTGTTTCGCTCCGGTTTTGCGGCGGTCGACCGGGCTGGGACCGGTGTCGGCGCCCCCTTTTTCGCCCGCACGTGCGAGCCGTCGGGGATGACGCGATCGAAATCGATCAATCCCGCGCGGTGGCAGTGGGCGAGCATCGTGGTGTGCACGGCCTCGAGCACCCCCGCGGCCTGCCAATCTCGTAGCCGCCGCCAGCAGGTCATGCCGGACCCGAATCCCAGCTCCTGGGGCAGGTCCTCCCACCCGATACCGGTGATCAGCACGAACAAAATCCCTTGCAGGACAAGCTGATCACTCATCCGAGCCGGTCCCGGTGTTCCCGGAGCCTTGACCGGCAGTAGCGGTTCGATCACTGCCCACAGCCGGTCGTCCACGATCCACGGCGCCGCCACGACGAAATATCCTGCACTACAGCAGGACTCGTCGCCACCCGTCCGAACCTGTTAGGAGCTCTTAGCCCGTTCGGGTCTACTGAGTGCCATCCGCGCGCCACGCTGAGGTTTCGAGGTTCCTGCGTGGCGGCGCGGTCGGCTGTTGCTGGTACGCATCCAGCGTTGTCACTGGCTCGACTACTTCCTGATTGGCACCGAGCGGAAGGTCAGCGGTGCAACCAGCAAGTGGGTTCGGAACGTATCAGTTCGACCAGATCTGTTCGATCGGAGTTCCCTCCGTCGGCGGAGGGGAGGGCGGACCGGCTGGTGTACGAGAGAAACGTGGGGCGGGAGCATGTTGGACTACCCCTTCCAACTCGGTCAAACCGGCGCGGGCCCGGATGTGCGAGTTCTGCTCGGCCTCGGAGAGTGTCAGGACCGGCGTGGTGCAGGCGTCGGTGTCCTCGAAGATTGCCCACCATTCATCGCGTGTCTTGGTCTTGAACTTCTCGGCGAACAGTTCGCGCAGCATGTCCTGGCTATGCGGGTCGAACTGGTGCGGCAAGTTCGCTGACTCGAGGCCGAGCCCGTCCAGAAATTCGGCGTAGAACTGCGGTTCGATAGCACCCACCGCCATGTACTTGCCGTCGGACGTCTCGTAGGTGTCATAAAACGCCATACCGGTGTCGAGCAGGTTGGTGCCGCGCTCATCCGACCATACGCCGGCACCCTTCATGCCCCAGATAAGGTGCGAAAGGGCGAGGACGCCGTCGATCATGGCGGCGTCTACGACTTGTCCTTTGCCGGAGTTTTGGCGTTCCACGAGCGCGGCGAGAATCCCGAAGACCAGGAACATGGACCCACCGCCGAAGTCGCCGACCATATTCAGTGGTGGAATCGGCCGCTCACCCTTGCGGCCGATGGCATTCAGCACACCGGTCAGCGAGATGTAGTTGATGTCGTGCCCAGCACGATCGGAGAGAGGGCCGTACTGGCCCCAGCCCGTCATGCGGCCATATATCAGCCGGGGATTGCGCTCTAACGCAATCTCCGGACCGAGTCCCCGCCGTTCAGTGACGCCGGGTCGGAACCCCTCGATGAGCACATCGGCCTTCTCTATGAGGCCGAGCACTCGCTCCACATCCTCAGGATTCTTGAGGTCGGCCTCGACAATGGTTCGGCTCCGCCACTGCGCCCGCTCGATGAGCCCGGGGAACATCCCACGTCGCTGCACGCGGACCACATCTGCGCCGAGGTCCGCGAGGAGCAGAGCCGCGTGCGGACCAGGACCTATGCCGGCAAGTTCTAAGACCCGGACGCCTGTCAGGGGTCCCTGCCCGGTGGTGGATCGAGTGCTCACACGCCTCACCTCTGTTCCTTCGTTTCTTCGTCCTATTTCGCCAGCCATGAGCTGGAGTTGACACAATGACAATAACCCTTGCGTCTGTGCGGTCCTTCATCGGCTTCGATGAGGTGCGCCGTCGCCTCTGTCGAGCCGGTACGGCTGTCAAGGTAGCCGTGTGAACTGCGGAGACTATGCTACTTGCGAGACATCTCGCCGTCGCACCTTTCCCGATTAGTGCAACGGGCGGGGAGGCACAAAGTTGACGCATGGAAAACAGAGACGCGCAACTTCGATGGGTCCAGCCCGGAACGGGTCGGTTCACGGGCACCCAGGGTTCGCCGTGCCGGCGTGCAGAAGGCCTGGCGCTCAGGCTCCTGCGATCTCAGGGCCTGGATGGATTACGGAGCTGGAGCTCCGAGACGGATCGAGCCAGGCGCCAAGGGCGTCGAGGTCTTCGCGCGTCAACTCGCCAGCCGCCTGCCTGCATTCGGTATGGTGGCCGGTTCCGAACTCCGGCCGCGTGTACATGCGACGATGGCAAACATGACAGTCCCACGCGGTCATGTCCCGACCCTCTGTTCATCCGCCTGGTTCTCGTCTAGCAACGCAGTTGTGCGAGCCATTCCGCGCTGAACCTGTGCTCTGGGAGAGACGGCTTCCCGTCCACTATAAGAACGCGTCTGCTTCGCCCGTTCATTTGTGAACAGGTCGTGCCGCAGCCAGATCGCCGGATATGGAACATCTGTTACGCGCGCCTCCACGGCCGCGTGGTATCCGACTGGGTTCACGCTGATCCCTCGATATCTCATAACCTACCCATCGGCGGAGGACCTTTGCAGGCCCTGATCGTTGATGAATCATGTCCATCCAATCGTCACCGGACTGCGTTCTCACCGCATCGGTCGGATAGCCGGTGGCATACCTGTTTTGTGCTCGCCGAGGTTGAGCGATGCGTTGGGATGCGCAGATCGTAGGGTCGAGGGTCTCGCAATGCTGCGACTCCAGGCATATTCGGAGTACAATGCGCCTCGCTCCGGCAACGCACTGCGGAATGGGGCAAGTCAAGTGCCCGACCCGACCACCACGTTCCCGAGGAGCGCGGCAGTGGCGATGCCGTTCAGGGCAACAACGGCAGCGCAATGTCCAGAGCCCGCGCGCCATGGCCCGCGGTCCTTCGGTTTGCCGCGCCGACATTCTCGATCGGGCGGCGCACCCAAGTCGTATTCGCGGTCGCCCGGCGCCTACTGACAGCGGCTACGATGCGTTGCGACAGTTCGTCGGCGTGGGCCGAAGTCGCTGAATCCCCGTCGGCCCAGGCCCCGTCAGCGGGTGGATGGTTTCTGAGGTCGGAATTCAGCGTGACCTCAGTGCCGAAGGACGGACGACTTTGCCGGTCGCACGCTCTTAAGCATCGAGCATCCAACCAGCCCGTCCGGTCGTCCTCCGGGCGGAACACCTAAAGAGGGATGGCTACGTCGACCAGTTCTCTGGCCCGGTCCGGTCACAATCGCCTGTTCGTCGATGGCTGCTGGACGTGCTAGACATGGCAAGTGCCAGTCGCTGCCGCCGCGGCCCTGGTGACCGGACAACGCGTTGTGATCGACGGTGCAAACGGTGCCGCGGTGTGTTCTGACAACGCTTCGTCGACAGAACAGGTCGCGAGTCTCCATCGTGTTCGCGCGATACTGGCGGACCATCTGCGTACGCGATCCTTGCTGTTGGTGGTGCCTCGGCAGACCAACACGCGCCGCAGATGGCCGGGGTAAAGGACGCCTGATCAGTCGCCTTGTGAAGGCCAGCTCGGGATAGCCTGCGGCAGATCATAGTTGGGGTTCAGAGCGAACTTCGGCGGGCGACGCTGGAGGAACGCGGACACGCCTTCTGTGAAGTCATCCGATGCTACGAGCTCGTTGAGTACCTGAGATTCGAGTCGATGCGCGGCCCAGGGACTTCCAGAGTCATACATGCCCCACATCATCTGCTTGGCTGCGGCAAACGCCACCGGCGCGACGTTCGCGCTGATCTCCTCGCCGAGCGAGTAGGCGACATCGAGCAATTCGGCATCTGGGCAAACACGCGACACCAGGCCACCGGTCAGAGCATCCTCGGCACCGAAAAGCCTGCCTGTGGTGACCCACTCCATCGCTCGGGACATGCCGACAAGTCGCGGCAAAAACCACGTCGAGCCTGCTTCGGGCACCAGACACCGTCTGGTGAAAACGAAGCCGAATCGGGCACGCTCCGAGGCGATGCGGATATCCATCGGCAGGGTCAGCGTCGCGCCGATCCCGATCGCAGGACCATTGACTGCGCCGATCACCGGCTTCCGCATCGCCGCGAACCGTAGTGCTGCCATTCCACCGGGATCTCGCATGATGCCGTCTGCGAAGCTTTCACCCGCACGCTCCGCCGAATCGAACTGCCCTGCGTCGGGATCGAGGTCGGCGCCTGCGCAAAATGCCCGTCCGCTGCCGGTGACGACAACCACCCGGACCGCGTCGTCACCTTCTGCCGCATCGCATGCGGCGATCAGTTCGTGCGCCATGACATGGGTATAGGCATTGAGCTTTTCAGGGCGTTGCAGCGTAATCGTCGCGGTCGCGCCAGAAACCGCATAGTCGATTTCTGTGAAGTTCATGGATGTTTTCCTCCCGATAGAATTGCCTGTGGAACCGACGCTCCAGGTCTGTTGTTCATTGCACTTGGCGGTCGCTTTCCTTCCAGTACTGTTTACGCAGTTCGCGTTTGAGGACCTTGCCTGCTCCCGAAAGCGGGAGTGAGCCGACGATGTCGAGGCTGCGTGGAGTCTTGTAGCCGGCGATCAGATCTTTGACGTGCTCGCGGATCTCCGCGAGCGTCAGCGCGGCACCGGGTTGACAGACAACCACGGCATGTACTCGCTCGCCCCAGGCCTCATCCGGAACACCGATCACTGCGCATGCAGCAACGGAGGCATGAGAGGCGAGGGCGTTCTCAACCTCGGCCGAATAGACGTTCTCGCCGCCGGAAACGATCATGTCCTTGACTCGGTCGACGATGTAGAGGTAGCCCTCGTCGTCCATAAAGCCGCCGTCCCCGGTGCGGAGCCACCCATTGCGCATCGTCGTGGCAGTCTCCTCGGGCATGTTCCAATAGCCCATCATCACATTGCCCCCACGTGCTTCGACTTCGCCGACCGTGCCCCGCGGAACCTCGTTGCCGTCGAGATCTGCGATGCGTATCTCCGCATGCGGCGCGGCCCGGCCTGCTGAGCGCAGCCTGCCCGCTTGGTGATCGGCCGGACTGAGCAAAGTGGCGATCGGCGAGAGCTCGGTCATCCCATACGCTTGAACGAAGCTGGCACGTGGGAACTCCTCCATCGCCCGCTGCAGGACAGCCTGCGAAATCGGCGACGCACCGTAGAGGACCGTTCGCACACTCGAAAGGTCGTGGTTCACCACTTCGGGGTGATCAACGAGCATTTGAATCATCACGGGAACCAGCACGGTCGCCGTAACCTGGCGTTGTTGAATTGCCCGCAATGTAGCGACGGGTTCGAACGCCGGGATGAACACATGCGTGCCACCTCGTATGAGTTGCCCGTGCCAGCCGCCGAGCGCGGCCAGGTGGAACATCGGTGCAGCGTGCAGGACGATCTCTCCAGGACCCAGCACGAACTCCGACGCCAGCGAGCCCAACGCCGATGTGGCCAGGTTCGCGTGACTGAGCATGACGCCCTTGGGGTGGCCTGTCGTGCCACCTGTATAGAAGATGCCTGCTAGTGCGGCACCACCTCGCCGTGAATCAGGGATCGGTCGAGCCGACTGAACCAGATCCTCATAGGACAGCATCCCTTCGGGTGTCGGTCCATCGCCACAGTGGATCACCATGCGCACCGATGGCGCTGCCTCTCGAATCCCGGGCACCAGAGGTGTGAACATATCGTCCACGAAGAGCACGGAGGTCTCGGAATCCGCTAGGGAGTAGGCGATTTCAGACATGCTCCAGCGGATGTTGACTGGAATCACCACCGCGTCAACCCACGGGACTGCCAGCAAATACTCATGGAACCGGTCTGAGTTCAGAGCGAGTATCGCGACCCGATCGTTGCGTGCTACACCGAGCTTGCGCAATGCGCCGGCAAGACGAGCGACACGGTCATGGACCTCCGCGACAGAGCGAGCACGATCGCCGCAGATGGACATGACGCTGCCTGGGTTCTGCTGCAACGCTCTGTGCAGGCCCTGAGTGAGATACATGGGTTCCTTACGCTCGGCAATCGGGCGGCACGGCGGACCCGCTTGCGTGACGCTGGCTACGGTAGCGGCGCCACTTCGTTGCGTCAAGAAAATGCGAATCATTTCGACGTCAAATGGTGGCATAGTGCCACTTAGGCTGGATGATAACTTCAATATGCGCAGTCTGATGCCTCTGTGATGGCGGGCTGGGTTGCCCGGAGGTGAAGGCGCAGACTGCGGCCCTGGACGGCTGGGCCTCGTGAGGGTGCGACCCGGGGCTGCCGCTTCCGGGCGCTGACATTGCGCGCCCTGCGTAGAAGAATCGCTATACAGGTACGCATACTTGATTGTTGGTACCGTCGAAGGTTACGATAGTTCTCGGCAAAGCTCCTAGGAGGTACGCATATCGTGCTTATTGCTCTGGAGTCGCGTCCGGTTCACCTAGTCGCTGAGCCGCTGGCGGCTCGCGTACTCATTGGCGCCAATGTCGCCATATCCTTCTGTGTGATCGTTGCAGCGCTCATCTACGCGTGGCGACGAAGGGACTCTTTCCCGCTACTGTGTACCGTCGGCGGTGCGTTGGCAGTAGTGGCGGCGGTTCCGGTTCTGGACCACCTGTTGCTGGTCTGGTACCCAGTGAGAAGTCCCTGGGTTGTCGTTCCGTTCGTAGACATCGGTATGCCCGCATACCTTCTCTTGGGATACCCCTGGTGCGTCGGAATGGGGTCATTTGTTGTGTGCCGATCGATACAGCGAGGGATCTCTCGGCAATCGTTGTGGTGGGTCTATCTGACGGTGGCTGCGCTTGATTTGATCATTGAGGCGCCATCCATGGCGGCGGGGGTGCGCATCTATTACCGGGCGCAGCCCGACTTCTACAAACACGGTCTGGCGGCGATAATCCCGTTCATCATGGCGGCAGTGGTGACGGGAACGGGAGTTGCTCTATATCATGTCATGCGGCGGATGGAGGGACGAGGAGCGCATCTCAGTTCGGTCGTAGTCATTCCAATTGCGGCAGTGGGGATCTTGGTTCTGACTCAGTGGCCGTTGATGATCGCCCTGCACTCGAACGCGACGATGATTGTCGTCTGGATTTCTGCGATCTTCGCCATTGCGGTCACTGTAGCGGCCATTGGCGCCGCATTTTCATCGGTCCCCACGACTGATGAGTCCCATGAGCCATTTGCAAACCGCCTCGGCCGGCGCCGCGGTGGTCACGGGATTCCCGACACTGTGCATCCGCAATACGGAACCGAGGTCGGTTTCGTACGGGCCGCCGAGTAGTGGCGGCCCGCGATGAATGTTCAGTAGATCTCGGGGTTCTTTCCGCCGCCATCGACGATGATGCGCTGGCCCGTGATGTACCCGCCCGCGGCGCTCGCGAGAAAGGCTACCAGGCCTGAGACTTCTTCTGGACGGCACACGTGGCCGAACGGGAACCGATCTTCGATGCTGGAAATATCAGCGCCTGCCGTCGCGCGAACCAATCGTTGACCCATGTCGGTGTCGATAAGCCCTGGTGCGACGATGTTTACACGGATGCCGTGGGGTCGCTCCTCACGAGAGAGTGTCCGCATGGCGGTTTCGAGGGCCGACTTGGCAACCGTGTAGGGGCCGGCATTTGGTGGGGCATCCTGCACCGTGGCGCTGGAAATCGCGATCACGTCTGCTCGTGGCGCTGCGCGCATTCCCGGAAGCAGGCGACGCACAAGATGGAGGGGGCCGAGTGCGTGGATTTGGAGAAGGCGCTCGAACTCCTCGTTGGTGCCGTCTGCGATGCTTTGTCCGCGGCTTGCAGTGCCGGCGTTGCTGACCAAGAGGTCGACCGTGCCGATCGAATCAACGACTTCGGTGAGAAAGGTGTCCACCGCGTCGGGCTCGCCGATGGACCCCGCGACGGCGATCGCTCTTCCGCCCGCTGCGGTGATATCTGCGACCACGCGTTGCGCGGCCTCCGCGTCTGATCGGTAGTGGACCGCGACCGCTGCGCCTTCGCGTCCTAGTTCGCGCGCGATAGCTGCACCGAGACCGCGGGAACCCCCAGTCACGAGGGCGATGCGGCCTTCGAGTCGCTTCTGCATGGACATCCTCCGATATCAATCTACTGTCAGTTTGCGTATTCTAGCATCTAATGTGATACGCATAATGTCAATATGGTTGGGTTGCATCCCGACTGCGACGGGATGCTGGGAGGAGTTGGCGCGCTATGAGGCACCCCACTCGGACGAGCGCAGAGGTCGTGTTGGCACCTCCGGTGCCGGACGGCGCGACCGCGGATGGAACGCCTGAGGCACTACTTTCGCCGGGCGCCGACAGGTTGGACGCGATTGATGCGGAGCTGTTGGATCTGCTTGTCGTCGACGGCCGAATGACCAACAGGGAACTTGCAGATGCGACAGGGGTCAGTGCCGCAACGGCTGGTGCGCGAATCCGGCGAATGGTGTCCGAGCGGGTCCTCGTCTTCACCGCCCTGTTCGATTGGGAGCAGGCCGGTTTCGGTTGGTTCGTCATCGTCACAGTAAACGTCGAGGCGCGAGCTGTACGCGAGGTCGCCGTCGATCTCGGTGCTTTGCCCGGGTGTGTCGGGGTCGCTACCGTACTCGGCGATGCCGATCTTGTCTGCTATTTCCTGGTCGCAGACAGGTCGGAACTGCACAGGTTTGCTACGTGCGATTTAGGAGGGGTGCAGGGCATCGGTTCGATCCGAGTCGACATGGCGACCCGTACGGAAGTAACTGCGTTGGGTCGTCGCTTCTTTCTCGCCCGGAAAGTGTCACCTATTCGGCTGCCTCACCCGGTTATCGAGCTCGATGACCTGGATTCCCGAATCATTGTGGAGCTCTTGAGCGACGGACGTCGGTCGAACCGGAGCATTGCCCGGACCATCGGGGTTTCGGAAGGTGCGGTACGCATGAGGCTCCAGAGAATGACCACATCGGGACTTTTTCAGGTGCAGGCGATGATCGAGCCGCTCGCGTTGGGGATGGTCGGCGTTGTGGCAACAATCGGTTTGGTAGTGGATCGGGACCGGATCGTTGCAGTGGCAGAGCAGGCGGCCGAGATTCCGGGGGTCCTTTTCGTCGCTATCGTGGTCGGGAATGTCGACGTGTCCATCTCGATCGGAGCTCACGATCAGCGAGAGCTGCTCGACGTCATTCGGCACAGGATCCGGACGCTTCGCGGCGTCAGGTCGATCGATACACTTCAAATGGTCGAGATTGTGAAGTTCACGCCGTACCTGAAGCGGATCGGGTGCTGATCACACCAGCCACGACCACGCATAGGTATGTTTAGTCGTAGCGTAGGTTTCAAATGTCTCAGTTCTCCGTACGCCGGGAATCTGCCTGATCTCATTGGTCAGGCAATCGATCAGTTCTTCCCGGGTCGGGGCGATAACTACCGCAATGAAATCGAACTCGCCCAGCGTCCTGCTCAACTGGGCGACCTCGGGCCTGGCAGTAAGGTCGCGGGCAACGTCCTGCGCGCGACCGCCGAGTGTGCTGATACCGACGTAGGCGTGCGCCGTGATACCGAAAGAAAGAACGTCGGAGATGGCCTGGATCCTGATCACCTTGTCCGTAAGCAGTCGCTTGACCCTGGTGCGTACCGTGCCCTCGGAGACGCCGAGTTCCGCCGCGATGCTGCGGTTGCTTCTCCGTGCGTCGACCTGCAGCTTTCCGATAATGGTGATGTCGAGCTCGTCCGTGGTATCGCTGGGGTGCGTGTCAGGAATTGTTCCTGGATCAGCGGACAGCTGGGCCCATTTCGATTCGAACTTCAGCACATCGAGCACTAGATGCCCGCGTACATCCTCGACCCCTTCGATGCTTGGAAGCGTCGTGCCGAACAGTTCGGCCAGGTGGTTGTGATCTCGCCCGAGGATCGGTGCGATCAGGTCGTAGCGGCCCGTGGAGATCGTCACCGCCACGGCCTCGGGCAGAGCCGCGATATCCGCGCCGACCTTCAGCACCGACCGTCCTGATGCGCGAATGAAGGCGATGGCGAAGTCGCGATGGCCGAAGACACGCATGTCGGTGACGGCGACGACTCGCATGATGGAGTTCTGCTCCATGCGCCGGAGGCGCGACGCCACTGTGACCTCGTTGATCCCGAGGGCTTGGGCAAGTGCTCGGTTCGTTTCGCGCCCGTCGACTACGAGCCGCTCGACAAGCGCGCGATCGAGATCGTCGAGGACCTCGGCTGCAGGGTCCGGGCGTGTGCTGTTCGAGTTCCGTGCCTCGGCGTTCTGCGCCTCATCCTCACGCGTCATGGCTGTGAGTATCGCAGACCGACGTCCGGAGGCTGGTTGTTGTGACCGCGTGGTGCGGGTAGGCGATCTGTCGAGCGACTAAGCCGGTACTTGCTGCACGCGGCTCATGCAACACTGCGAATCAGATAGGCTATTGGACTACGCATACTTGACCTACATAGATGTCGTAGACACACTGTGCGTATGATGCGAGTCGGTGGTCGGGCTCCGGCTGGACGGGTTGGAAGGAGTGCTGGTGTGGATGACGCCGGACTTACAGGCGAGAAGATCCTTCTCGCCGATCGACCCCGTGAATGGTCGAGTGCTCGCCGGGTTCTCGGTGGTGAGCGTCGATGAGGCGGGAGATGCCGTCCGGAGTGTGCGGGAGGTCTCGGGCTCGCGGGCCGCGCACACTGGAGCGGGCGAAAGCGCTGCCTCATGCCTAGCCCTCGTGCGGACTCTCGCGTATCCGGTGCGCGGCGACGAACCCACAAGAGGGTACGCGGTGCGGATTCAGTCTGTGCAGGCTTGGTTATGTCCAATCGTCGCGAAGGTGGAGCACGGCCCGTATGGCATGGACGGGGTGACCGGGCCGTGGAACTCACCAAGAAATTTGTCAATGCACTGGTGCGAGCCGCTCGGCAGCGCATGTTGGTGCGGAAGTGAAGGTTGGTCCGATGAGTGAAAAGGCTCTACAGCGGGGTAGCGCGCAGGATTTGTCTGTGGCAATCGTTGGTTGCGGATTCGGTGGTTTGGCAGCCGCAGTAGAATTGAAGCGCAGCGGTTTCACCAATTTTGTGGTGTTCGAGCGAGCCGGCGCAGTAGGTGGCGTATGGCGCGACAATCGTTATCCTGGTGCTGCTTGTGACGTTCCCTCTGCGATCTATTCGTTCTCCCACGCCCTCAAGCCGGATTGGTCGGCGCTCTTCGGTAAACAGGCTGAGATTCAGAAGTACCTGGACAGTGTAGCTCTCGAAACTCATGTATACCCGCGCATTCGATTCAACACCGAGGTCGTGGCGACTACATTCGATGAGCTGACAGGAAAATGGCACGTCGAGCTGGATTCCGGCGAGAAGGTAATTGTCGACGCGGTTATTATGGCTACCGGTCAGCTGAGTCGACCGAAAATGCCGAACGTCGAAGGGCTCGATGACTTTGCTGGAAAATCATTTCACTCGGCAGAATGGGATAGCTCGGTAGACCTGGCGGGCAAGAAGGTGATCGTAGTAGGCAGCGGCGCGAGTGCGATCCAGATCGTGCCGGCCATCGTCGACCAGGTGAAGGAGTTGGCGGTGATCCAGCGGTCGCCGAACTGGGTCATCCGCAAGAGCAAGCGAGTGCATGGTCCATTTGCGCGGGCTGTCCTCACTCGGTTCCCGCGCATGCGAAAGTTGCATCATGACATGATGTTCTTGGCCTACGAACTCCGTTGGCCGTTGGTATCGCGGAAGGCGAAACCCCTTCGAGTTGCCTCCGAATGGTGGTACAAGCGCGTGATTCGAAAGCATCTCAAGGAGCCGGAGGCGGTTCGTGCTGCCACGCCGGACTACACCATGCTGTGTAATAGGCTGCTACTGTCGAATGATTGGTATCCTGCGCTCGCGAAAAGTCATGTCTCGCTGCATGGATCTGGGGTGGAACGTGTAGTCGAGGATGGCATCATCACTGCAGCCGGAGAGCATGTCCGCGGTGACGTCATCGTGTGGTGCACCGGCTTCAAAGCGAGTGAGTTCCTCGCGCCTATTCGGATCACCGGGCGCAAGGGCGCCGACCTGCACGATATGTGGCGCCACGGGGCGGAAGCGTACCTCGGACTTTCGGTTGCGGGATTCCCCAATATGTTCATGATGTTCGGTCCTAACACGAACAGCATCACCAACTCGATCGTGTTCCTTCTCGAACGGCAAGCCGAGTACGCCCGGCGGGGTTTGCAGGAGGTTGTGAAGGCTGGTGGCGGTTGGTTCGACGTCGAGCCGCGCGAACAGGAAAAATTCCAGGAATGGTTGCAGGAGAAGCTGGGTGAGACTGTGTTCACCGACTCCTGCCCAGGGTGGTACACGAATGCCGAAGGCAAGGTTACGGCTATGTGGCCCCTGTCTCATATCACCTATGCGCGCATGACCAAACGGTTTGATGTGGCGAAGTACGAACACGGCATTGCCCGGACGCCCCTCGCGTTGCCCGTTAGAACGGAGACCATCGCGGTTCCGGAGCCATCGGGTGACGAATTCGTCGTGGATTGGCAGTGAAAGGAAATATCGGTCAGATGTTAGCCGTAACCCGTGTTGGAGTTCTTCGGGAAACGACTGTGGGTGAGCGGCGGGTCGCTGTGGTGCCCAAGATCATCCCCGCCCTGTCCAAGCAGGGTGTCGAGGTGGTCGTGGAAGCCGGTGCCGGCCTCGGTGCCCTCATCCCCGACGCGGCCTATGTCGAGGCGGGCGCGACCATCGGTGATCCGTGGTCGGCCGACGTCGTCGTCAAGGTGGCCCCGCCCAGCGATGCCGAGGTGGGCAAGCTGTCCTCCGGGCAGACCCTGATCGGGTTCCTCGCGCCCCGCAATGCCGAGAACCAGATCGGCGCGCTGCGCTCCGCCGGTGTGCAGGCGTTCGCGGTGGAGGCGATCCCGCGTATCTCGCGTGCTCAGGTGATGGACGCGCTGTCGTCGCAGGCGAATGTGGCCGGGTACAAGGCCGTGCTGCTCGCCGCGTCGGAGTCGACCCGCTTCTTCCCGATGCTGACCACCGCCGCCGGCACCGTGAAGCCCGCCACCGTGCTGGTGCTCGGTGTCGGTGTCGCCGGTCTGCAGGCACTGGCCACGGCCAAGCGTCTCGGTGGCCGCACCACCGGTTACGACGTGCGCCCCGAGGTCGCCGATCAGGTGCGTTCGGTCGGCGCCCAGTGGCTCGACCTCGGCATCGACGCCGCTGGTGAGGGCGGCTACGCCCGCGAGCTCACCGAGGACGAGAAGGCCCAGCAGCAGCAGGCCCTCGAAGACGCCATCAAGGGTTTCGACGTGGTGATCACCACCGCGCTGGT